>JANPKR010000147.1:0-1564 GCA_031426175.1 Hydrogenophaga sp.
ATACTTTTGAACTACATGAGGGCCGTGTCGATGAAAGACATGCGGCCAAAAAAACACGTTCAGTGGTGTAAGGAGCGGTCGCGGCCGTCGACTACCGCACAGGTGGTTGCAAGGTGCACCACCGCTGTCACACCCAACGAAAGGCCCGTTCCGATGAAACCTTTGCTCCTTGCCGCCGCAGCGTCCGCTGCCATGGGCAGCACTTTGCTGACCCCCGTTGCATTCGCCCAAACCTCCCTCGCTGAATCCCAGGTCAACGCCCTCGAGGGCTTGGCCGGCCCACAGCCCGGCTCGCGACGCTCGGGCGCCAAAGGCATCTGCGCCAGCGGCCATTTCGTTGGCAACGCTGCCGGCCGCGAGCTCTCGCGCGCCTCGGTGTTCAAGGGCGACAAGATTCCCGTGGTGGCGCGGTTCTCGGTCGGTGGCGGTAGCCCCAAGGCCAGCGACAAAGGCAAAACGGTGCGTGGTCTGGCGCTGGCCTTTGACTTGCCAGGTGGCGAGCAGTGGCAGATGGCCAACATCTCGGCGCCGGTGTTCTTTGTCAGCAAACCCGAGCAGTTCGCGCCATTCGTGCAGGCCCGCACCGCCGATCCAGCCACCGGCAAGGCCGACCCCGAAAAGATCAAGGCCTTCAGCGCCGCCAACCCGGACACCACGCGCCAGGGCGCCTACCTTGCGCAAGCACCGGTGCCAGCGAGCTACGGCACAGTGAATTTTTGGGGTGTCAACGCGTTCGAGTTTGAAGCCGCGCCCGGCAAGAGCCGCTTCGCGCGCTGGCAGTTCGTGCCCGAGGCAGGCGTGCTGGGCCTCACCGAAGACCAGCTGAAATCCATGGGTGACGAGTTCCTGGCGGGTGAGCTGCGCGAGCGCGTGGCCAAGGGCCCGGTGTCGTTTGACTTCCGCCTGCAGCTCGCCGAGGCCGGGGACAACCTGACCGACCCGACCCTGACTTGGCCGGAAGCGCGCACGGTGGTCTCGGCCGGCAAGCTCGTGATCGACAAGGTGGCCGATGGCATGGGTGGCACTTGCGACGCCATGACCTTCAACCCGCTGGTGCTGCCCGCCGGAATCAAGCCGTCGGCCGACCCGGTGCTCAACGCGCGCGCAGCACCCTACGCCATCTCGCTGGGCCGCCGCCTGGGCGAAGCGGCCAAGAAGTAAGGCGGCGGGAAAACGGGCGGGTGCTCAGCGCCCGCCCAGCCCCATGGCCCGCGAGATCACCTCTTTCATGATCTCGTTCGTGCCGCCGTAGATGCGCTGCACCCGCGCGTCGGCGTAGGCCCTGGTGATCGGGTATTCCCACATGTAGCCGTAGCCGCCAAAAAGCTGTACGCACTCGTCCATCACCTTGCACTGCAGGTCGGAGCACCAGTACTTGGCCATGCTGGCGGTGGCGGTGTCAAGTTTGTCCACGTTCACCAGTTCGCAGCATTTGTCGACGAACACGCGTGCCACCTGCACCTCGGTCTGCAACTCGGCGAGCTTGTAGCGCGTGTTCTGGAACGCAGCCACCGCCTGGCCGAACACCTTGCGGTCTTTGGTGTAGTCCACCGTCCAGTCGATG
>JANPKR010000148.1:0-6899 GCA_031426175.1 Hydrogenophaga sp.
GAGGTTGTTGCCCGAAGCCACGCCTTCGATCTCGGCGTCGGTGTCGTAAAAGTGCACGTCGGGCGTGGTGTCGACCACGCCGTCGACCACCTTCGACACCACCACCGACTTCATCACCTTGACCTTGCCGTTCTGAGCGAAGGTGAAATCGTCGATCTGGTTGGCAATGTCGTAGTGACGGTCCGCGGTACCCATCAAGAGCGCTTGCTGCAGTACCCGCTGTGACAACGGATCCTGCCCTTCGTCGGGGTGGTTCTCCAGCGCAGCCACGCGCTCTCGCACCGCAGTCCTGAATTGCTCCGGGGTGGTGCCCATGCCGAGAGCGCCGTAAAGGGCCTCGCCGAGCCCGACGAGTCCGCCCGCCAGGTTCACAAACGGAATCCCCCTGAACACGTCCATGCCGTATTGCCGCACAAGAATCGCTGCTTCCACATCGCGCTCCTGCTCCCACGCCTTGTCGAGCATCGACCTGACCAGGATGGCGTTCTGGATCGATGAAAAGTCGAACTTCACGTAAGTAGGCGCGAGTGCCCACAAAGTGCCTGTGCCCGCGTTGAGCGTGTACGTTGCGAAACTGGTGGCTGCAACACTCCACCAGTTGTCCACCACCGAGCCCCAACCCACGCCGGATGTGCTGGCGGGATAGTTGGCGTAAATCGCGGAGGCCACCGCTGCGTCCAGGGCGGGCATCAGCATGGAGCCTGTGAATTGCCCCAGCGCAACAGCTCTGCCCCCCCACGAACCAAATTTGTAAAGCAAATCCGGATAGTCAGCGGTGGGGTACAGCTTGTGCAGCAGATACGCCGGCAGGCCGGAGCCTGCGGCATCGCCAAATGCCAATGGCAATCCCGAAATCACAGAGTTCAAGCCGGCTCTGACGGTCATGTATTTGGCAAACTGGGTGTTTTGCAGGCTCCACAGGTAGGACGAATAGCCGGACCCAATAACCGTTCCCAAGTCGGCTCCCTGATAGGCAATGTTGGGTGAAACGACGTTCCACTTTTTCCCGGTCACCGCGCCTGTTGCATCCCTGATCACGGTCATGCTGTCAACGTCACTCGCCTTGGCAAGGTCAATCGCCACCTCTTTGTAGAGTTGCGCCATGGGCAAGCCGCCGGAGGAGGGATTCAGAATGAACCCCGTGCCCGCGTAAGTGCCCGGACCCACCATGTCCTTCCAGTATTTGCCCAGGTCTGACCAAGACTTGAAGTGGGCCCAGGTGGGCAGTTGGGCGGCCGACAACATACCGCCCACCATGGAGGTCAAGGCGAGCCCACCTTGGCTGTAGTACTTGTTTGCGAGCTGAGCGCCTTCCGGGGTATCGATGTACGAGCCTGCTCTGAGTTTGTAGAGGTTGACGGCATCGGCCAGCGCAGCGGGAAATTGAGTGAAGTACGTCAGTCCCGAAGAAAGAAGACGGGCAGCCTGGAAAGCGTTGGAGGCTTTCGTGATGGCATCCACATCCTTGTAATCCTGGGTGTCTTTGATGTCTTTCAGATAGTCCAATGTGGCTTTTCGGATTTCCCGGTCGTACAACATCTTGGCAACGCTACCGGCGGGATCTTCATCCAACAGGTTTATTGAATTCTTGGCAAGATTTCGCAATGTCTTCTTGATGACGGGTAGCGAATTGCCATCATAAAGGTCTTCTGCGTCAATATGTGTCTTGATATCGTTGATGAAAGTTTTAATCTCACTTAATTGCCGTCCAACTGCAAATGTTTGGTCTGAAACTTCCTTGCGTGGCGTTTTAATCGAAATGGCGTCATCCGCATCGGCCTGTACCAAGCGAAGTCTGTAAGCGGCCAGATTGTTCTCACTGTATTGATCCAAAAACTGCTGGATGCTCATCGCATACCCTTGAAGCAATACCAGTTGCGTGAGTGGGTCGGCTTGGTTATCGTCAATTTCCTGAATATCTTCTCTGATTTTTGCGAGTTTCTCACGCTCATTGTTCAGTGCATTGGCGTTGAAGGTCTTGAGTTCAAAGTCACCTTCATTCAATACATTTGGTGCATCTGGATTTAAATAGGACTGCGGGTTGTCTCCCCACAGTGAATAGACCGTCTTCTGTTTGATCAGTTTCTTGGGGTATGCATCCCCGCCCAGTTCTGAATGGTATTTCGAGTTCAAGGTGGTGAGATCGTTGACATCCAGTCTGGCGAACATGTCGACCAAATCCGCCATTTTTCCTTTGACCACACCATCGGCAGCCATGTTGGCGTTCATCAATGACCGAATGGCTGTGATGGTCGAATACATGAGGCGAATGCCCGCGGTGGCGCCCTGCCAGTCGCCCAGCAGGTACGTCTGCGTGTTGCCGAAGCTGTGCGCGGGGTTGGTTATGTCGCCGGGCGCGGCCCCCTGCGCCTGCAGCAATGCGCTGTTGAGGCTGTAGACCTGGGCGAATTCGCCCGACCAGTCGCTCAGGCGTTGCAGCGTGGCTTCGCTCATCACCAGCCGCCCCTGGCTGTCGATGCCCACGGGCAGCGTGTTGCCCGTGGTCACCAAAGTTTGCGGGTTCAGCGCGTCGGCGTTGGTGGGTGTACCCAGCGCATCCACCAGGTGGTAGGCCATGCCCAGGCTGTCGAATTCGGCCAGCCAGGCCTTTGCGTCGCCGCTCAGGGTGGCCACCTGGGTGCCTTCAATGTCCTGCACCGTGGCGTCGCCCAAGGCCCGTTGCACATCCAGGGCCAGTGCAGATTGCGAGGCGTTTGCTTCGGTCATGCTGCGCGTCATCACCGCCTGCCAGGTGGCATCGGACATGAGCAGCTGGCCATGGGCGCCCTGCACGATGAGCCCGGTCTCCTGGTTCAGTTGGGCGCGCTGTACGTCGCTGAGGTTGTCCACGTCAAGCTGGGCGGCTGGCACGGCATTGCCCTGGGCATCGACGATGGAGCCAAACCGGTAGCCCAGCTGTGTCAGCCAGTCGCCCAGCATGGGTTCGCGGTTGACCACCACCGACGACACTTCTTGCACGGTGTATTGCGAGGCGTTGACTTCGCCGATACCGCCGGTGGTGAGCGCTGTCAGCGCCTGCAGCTGGCCCAAGCCGATCAGCAGGCCTCCGTTCACCTGCGCATAGGTGTATTTGCCGGGTGCAGCCAGCGCTTCGCGGTCGGCTGCGCTCAGTGCGTTGAGGTCGCTGGTGATGGACACCGATTCAGTCCGCGGGTTCTGCACGATGCGCCAGAACAGGTCGCTCTCGGTGACGAACACCAGCGTGGCTGGTGTGTCCACGGTCGAGGCCATGAGGCTGGCTTGCACGCTGCTCTGAAACTGTGCTCGCTCGGCCACGGCGACCGGTTCGGTGGCTTTTTGCACCAGGGTGTGGGTGGCGTCGCTCACGTACACCCTGCCCTGGGTGTCTCGCACGTAGCTGCCTGGCGCGAGCTGGCTGAGGTCGGTCGAAGCCGTGATGGTGCCGGCGTTCACCAGGCTCAGCGGGCTTCGCTGCAGCAACAGGTCGAAGTGGCTGTCGCTGCCGAGGGTCCACAGGCCCTGGCCTGGAACCGCCTGCCAGCGCAGCGCATGCAGTTCGGTGTTGAGTGCATGGTCGGTGGCAGCGACGAGTGTGGCGATTTTGGCGTAGCCCGCCTCGCTGACCCACACGCGGTTCTGCGCGTCGACCACGTAGCTCAACCCGGACGCAAATGTCAGCTGCGAAGGGTCGGTGCCGCTGACCTGTTGCAAGGGCAAGCCCAACTGTTCCAGGTCACTGAGGTCGGCCTGGGTCAGCGCATGGCCAGACCAGGTACCGCCGTTGTAGACCTGCGCTGTTTTGGCCAGCGCGAGGCCTGTTTGCGCCAGGTCGAGCGCGGCGAGCTGCGCGCCGAGCGAGCTGCTCTCCATGGTGGGGGTGTCCAGGCCCAGCGAAGCGGCGTTGAGCTGACCGCGCAACACGGCTTTGGCGGCATTGGCGGTGTTCGTGCTCATCCAGACGCTGCCGTCGGCGTCCCGCAGCACGGTGAGCGCTGGCAGATCCTGAACGAGTGCCGAGGCCTTGGCGAATTGCAGCAACCCGCTGCCCTGCGCGCCGGGCAGGTCTGCCAGCGACACAACGGTCAGCCCCCCGATGGCGCCCACGTCGACGCCGTTGATGTCTTCAGCGCTCAGGCGCACCACCGCGGTGAGACTGCCGCCGGGGTTGGCGGTGTCGACTTCCTCCAGCAGGGTGGACCATGTCTCGCTTGTCATGAGGTAGCGGGTACCGCCCTCGGCGTCGGTGTAGGCCCGCACGCTGCCCTGTTGCCACAAGGCGTCCCAGTCGTTCTGGTTGGCCGCGCTGAGCGGGCCTTCGATGGGCAGGCTGGTCGAGCCCGCGTCGCCCAGACCGAAGCGCGCCCACACGGTTGCGTCGAGCGCAATGCTGACCAGCAGCTTGGCCGGGTCCTTGTCATGCCGCGCCACCGGAGGCAGCAGATCGACATCGGACAGGCGGGCCACGAATTGGGCTTCGTTGTAGATGGGTTCGGCGTCGTTGAGGGTTGCCAGGCGCTGCTGCACGGTGCCCAGCCCGTCGTTGCGGGCGCTGGCTGCCAGCACTGCAAACGTGTCGCCGCTCTCCGTGCTCAGCAACACCGTGTTGTCGCCCATGTCGATGAGTCGGTGCGGCAACGTGACGTCCGCAGGGTTCAGGCTCAGCAGGTAAGGAATGTCCAGCTGGTCGAACAGCGCGATCGCGTCGGCCTTGTTCAGGCTGATGGTGCCGTTGCCGTCGGCATGGTCCAGCGCAAACGTCAACTGCGCGGCTAGCCGGTCGGCCTGCGCCATGCGCGCGCCGGTGCCCACGGCGGCGGCTTCGGTGATGAGCCACTCCCGGGTGTCGTCGCTCATCACCCACTTGCCGTCGGCGTTGCGGCTGAAGCCCTGGCCGCGCTCGGTCAGCTGGTCGTATGCGCTGAGCAGATCGGCATTGCGCAGGGCCACAGTGCTGTTGTTTGCCAATGTGACGTTGGTGGCGGACGCCATGAACTGGCTGAGGGTGCCTGCGGCCAGCGCGTCAAGCCAGGCTGCCTGCACCGCCTGGAGCGGTTCGAAGGCCACCTCGTGCCAGAGGCCGTTCACGTCCCGGGCTTGCGTGACATTGAAGCTGTCGGTGGACTGGCGCCAGATGTCGAAGGCTGGCGAGGCTTCAACGACCACGAAGCCGTTGACCACCTCGTAGCCCGCGCGGCTCGAAATCTGCTGCAGCAGCTTGTCTGCGTTGTCCAGCGCCAGCGCCTGGGTGGCGCCGGTGGCGGCGTTGTACAGCTGGCGTGCGGTGGCTTCCGTGACCACCACGCCGTTGCCGTCTGCAGCGAACTGGCCATCGGCCACCTCTGCCGGGTCTTGCACTTCGGCGAGGTTGAGGTCGTACAGGCCTCGCTGGTCAATCGCCAGGAGCCAGCTGGCCAGCGCGGAGCCGGTCAGGTTGATGTGAACCACGTTGCTGGTGCCGTTGCCGCCCGTGCTGTTCTGCGCCGTCAACACGGCCGCCAGCACGGTGCCGCTGTCGGTGTAGAGCGCCGGGTCTGTGCTGTCGGGTTGTTGCTGGTCCAGCAGCGCGCGCTTGCTGCTGGCTTGCTCAACATTGACCAGGCTGGTCTGCAAGCCGAACTGGGCCGACCAGTCCAGACCCGTGGCGTGTGTGAGGCCGTTCGCGATCCATTCCATCACCAGGCCCCGCGTGGCGGGCGACATCAGGTGATTGCCGGCAGCGTCTTTGACGATCACGTGTTCGTGGTGCAATTCGCCGCTTTGCAGGGCCGCCAGCAATCCGTTGTCGGTGTCCAGCGTGAGCAGGCGCACGGGGGCAGCGCTTTGCAGCAGGCTCAGCCAGTTGGCCGGCAGGCCCACCTGGTCTTGCAAGCCGGTGGTCTGCGATCCTGGGCCTTCGAGCACGATCCAGTGTTTCAGGTGGTGCCAGAGTGCAGGGCCATCCATTTGGCCTGTGGATCCGCTGACGGGGGCGGGCAGGATGTTGGCGAGTGTGTGGTCGTTCAGCTCACTGAGGTAGTTGAGCAGGGCCACCTCGGCGATGGTGGTCTGGTCGGTGGCCGCAGGGGTCGCGTTGACGCGGCCCTGACTCAGGGCCTGAAGCGCTGCCAGGGTGGCGCCGGTGACGTACACCCTGGTGTCGGCGCCCAGCAGGTAGCTGCCGTCTGCGGCCTCGCCGAGGTTTTGCACGCCGATGACGGTGCCGTCGTACACGCCCGTGATTCTGGATCCCAGACCCAGGCTCTGGAGCATGGCGAATGCGTCGCCGTGGACGCTCCACACATCAAACATGCCTGTGTCGGCGCTTGCTTCGTTGAGCAAGGCGAGCAGGGTGCTCGCGGTGCCTGCGTCTTCGGACGGGTGGTTTCCCAGTTCGCTCAGCAGCCCCAGCCGGGTGTGCTCATGCAGCCAGACGCGACCCTCCTGGTCGATGGCGATCTCTCCCGGTTTCGGGTGGCTGCTGCCGATCTTGAGCAGGGGGGCAGCATCGCCCAACAGGACTTGCCAGTCACCGGGCACGGCGACTGCGGGCAGCAGCACGCGGTCGCCTGCTGTCTGGGCATGCAGGAGCTGACTCTGCAGGTGATCGCTCAATGTGTCGCGCTCCACTTCCATTCTTGCGCGCAGCGCCGCCACGGCGCTGTCGAGTCCTTCACCGGTGAAGTAGAGGCTGCCGTCTGCGGCCTCGACCACGGTGGGGTAGCTGTTGCCCACCAGGCTGGAGAGGAGGCTGTTGTCGCCCGCGGGCATGGTGAACCAGTCGAATGCTGCGTTCGATGCCTGCAGGATGAAGCGCATGGCTGCTGCATCCAGCCGCTGCTCGAGCGGTTGAATGTGCCAGAGCGCATGGGACTGCTGGTCGATCGTGACGGACTCGCGTCGGCCGTCCACCAAGAGCGCGGCCAGCTGGGTCTGGGCGG
>JANPKR010000149.1:0-7991 GCA_031426175.1 Hydrogenophaga sp.
CGCCCCTGGGCCAGCTTCGGCCTGGACGCACCCACGCGCGCCGGCGACTGGGGCATTGAAACGATCAACGGCATGGCCTGGCTGGTGCGCGCGCTGGCGCTGGACGAGACGCGCTCGACAGGCCGCCGCGCCGCCGGGCCGCCCCAGGGCGCGGCAGCCTTTTCGGGGGGCAGCGCAGCACGCGAAGCGACGAGCGTGGGGGCACCCATGATTCAGGAAGAGCTCTATTTCCAACGCCTGATGCCGGTGGAAGCATTGCGCATTCGCGGCCGCCACAACGCCGCCAACGCGCTGGCCGCGCTGGCGCTGGCCACCTCCACCGGCGCCGCGCTGGGCCCCATGCTTCACGGATTGCGCGAGTACCGCGGGGAGCCGCATCGCGTCGAGCCAGTGGCGATCATCGACGAGGTCGAGTACTTCGACGACAGCAAAGGCACCAACGTGGGCGCCACGCTGGCGGCAGTGAATGGCCTCGGCGCCGAACGCCGGCTGGTGGTGATTCTGGGTGGTGACGGCAAGGGGCAGGACTTTGCGCCACTGGCCGCGCCGCTGGCGCGCTTTGCGCGCGCGGTGGTTTACATCGGACGCGATGCCGTGCGCATCCGCGCGGCTGTGGGAGAAGCCCTGGCGGATGAACACATTCCCCAGCTCAATGCCGTCACGCTGCCCGAAGCGGTGGCGCTCGCAGCGCAGCAGGCCCGCTCGGGCGACGCGGTGCTCATGTCGCCCGCCTGCGCCAGCCTGGACATGTTCGACAACTACGAACACCGTGCCCGCGTTTTTGTGGAGGCCGTCGGTGCGCTGGCCACCGAGCGCGGCATGAGCCTGGAGGCCGGCCTGTGAAGAAACGAGCCGTGCCCACCCTGACCTGGACCCAGCGCCTGCGCGAAGGCCTGGCCGCACTCAACCCACGCTTGCTGGGCCGCGATCTGGCTGGCGCGCTCGCGGGGGGTTCGTCGCGCGACGGTCTGCCGGTGCGCCTGTCCAACCGCACCTACGCCGGCACGCGCAACGTGGCCGTGCGCGAGCTCGGTTTTGACCAGCCCCTGTTGTGGGTGGTGGTGGCGCTGCTCGCCTGGGGACTGGTGATGGTGTATTCGGCGTCGATTGCGTTGCCGGACAACCCGCGCTTTGCCAACTACGCCCACACCCACTTCGTGATTCGCCATGCCATTTCCATGGTCATCGGCGTGGTGGTGGCCATGGTGGCCTTTCAGTTCCCCATGCGCAGCTGGGAAAAGATGGCGCCCTGGATGTTCGCCGTGGCGCTGGTGCTCCTCGTGCTGGTGCTGCTCCCCTTCATCGGCAAGGGCGTCAACGGCGCGCGCCGCTGGATCTCGCTGGGCATCATGAACTTCCAACCGTCCGAACTGGCCAAGTTGGCCGTGCTGCTTTACGCCGCCGACTACATGGTGCGCAAGATGGACGTGAAGCAGCGCTTCTTCCAGGCTGTGACGCCGATGGCGGTGGCGGTGGCCGTGGTGGGCATGCTGCTGCTGGCCGAGCCCGACATGGGTGCGTTCATGGTGATCGTGGTGATCGCCATGGGCATCCTGTTCCTGGGTGGCGTGAACGCGCGCATGTTCTTCCTGATGGCGCTGGTCGTGGTGGCCGCGTTCGCGCTCATGGTCATGACCAGCGAGTTCCGCCGCCAGCGGGTGTTCGCCTACCTCGACCCGTGGAGCGTGGAACATGCGCTGGGCAAGGGGTACCAGCTCTCGCACTCACTGATCGCGTTTGGTCGCGGCGAGATCTTTGGTGTGGGCCTGGGCGGCAGTGTCGAGAAGCTGCACTGGTTGCCCGAAGCCCACACGGACTTTTTGCTCGCCGTGATCGGTGAAGAGTTCGGTCTGCTCGGCGTGGTCGTGCTCATTGGTCTGTTCCTCTGGCTCACGCGCCGCATCATGCACATCGGCCGCCAGGCCATCGCGCTCGACCAGGTGTTCGCCGGTCTGGTGGCGCAGGGCGTGGGTTTGTGGATGGGCTTTCAGGCCTTCATCAACATCGGTGTGAACCTCGGCGCCTTGCCCACGAAGGGCCTCACATTGCCGTTGATGAGTTATGGCGGTTCGGCGATTCTGTTGAACCTCGTGGCCATTTCCATCGTGCTGAGAGTGGACTACGAAAACCGCCAGATGATGAAGGGCGGCAGGTCATGACCATGCCTTGCGCACTCATCATGGCCGGCGGTACCGGCGGCCACATCTTCCCCGGCCTCGCTGTGGCCGAGGCTCTGCGCGATCGCGGCTGGCGCGTGCACTGGCTGGGCGCACCCGCCAGCATGGAAAGCCGGCTCGTGCCGCCGCGCGGCTTCACGTTGGAAACCATCGATTTTGGTGGTGTGCGCGGCAAGGGCGTGGTGACGCTGGCCTTGCTGCCGCTACGCCTGCTGCGCGCCTTCTGGCAAGCCTTGAAAGTGGTGCGCCGCGTCAAGCCCGACGTGGTGGTGGGCCTGGGTGGCTACATCAGTTTTCCCGGCGGGATGATGGGCGTGCTTGCCGGCAAACCGCTGGTGCTGCATGAGCAGAACTCGGTGGCCGGCATGGCCAACAAGGTGCTGGCCGGCGTGGCCGATCGGGTGTTCACCGCCTTCCCCGATGTGTTCAAAAAAGCCCAGTGGGTGGGCAACCCGCTGCGCGCGCCGTTCCTGCACCAGCCCGCACCGGCCGAACGGTTTGCCGGCCGCAATGGCCCGCTGCGCCTGCTGGTGGTGGGCGGCAGCCTGGGCGCCAAGGCGCTCAACGACGTGGTGCCGCAGGCCCTCGCCCTGATCCCCGAGCAACAGCGTCCCACAGTGATTCACCAGAGCGGCGAGAAACAGATCGATGCGCTGCGCGCCAACTACATCGCTGCCGGCGTACACGCCGAACTCACACCCTTCATCGACGACACGGCCCAGGCTTTTGCCGACGCCGACCTCATCGTCTGCCGCAGCGGCGCGAGCACCGTGACCGAAATCGCCGCCGTGGGCGCGGCCGCACTCTTCGTGCCGTTCCCCTCGGCGGTGGACGACCACCAGACCACCAACGCGCGCTTCCTGGTGGACGCGGGCGCGGCCTGGCTGGTGCCGCAAAAAGAACTCAGCCCCCAGCAGCTCGCGCTCCGTTTGCAGGGCCTGCAGCGCGAACAGCTGGTGGCCATGGCCGAGAAGGCCAAACACCTGCAGAAAACAGAAGCCGTGGCGGCCGTGGTATCCGCGTGCGAGCAACTCGCGAAAGTCGATCAAAAATGAAACACGCCATTCGCCACATCCATTTCGTGGGCATCGGCGGCGCCGGCATGAACGGCATTGCCGAGGTGCTGCTCAACCAAGGCTACCGCATCTCCGGCAGCGACCTGGGCGAGAGCACGGTCACGCGCCGCCTCGTGGCCCTCGGTGCCGAGGTGTTCATCGGCCATGACGCCGCACACATCGAAGGCGCAGACGCCATCGTGACCTCCACCGCTGTGAAGGAAGACAACCCCGAAGTGGTGGCTGCGCACGCCAAGCTGATCCCGGTCGTGCCACGTGCGGTGATGCTGGCCGAACTCATGCGCATGAAGAAGGGCGTTGCCATTGCCGGCACGCACGGCAAGACCACCACCACGAGTCTGGTGGCCAGCGTGCTGGCCGCCGCCCAGCTGGACCCCACTTACGTGATCGGCGGCCGCCTCAACAGCGCCGGTGTCAACGCTGCCCTCGGCTCGGGCGAATACATCGTGGTCGAGGCCGACGAGTCGGATGCATCCTTCCTCAATCTGTTGCCGGTGCTGTCGGTGGTGACCAACATCGACGCCGACCACATGGACACCTACGGCCACGACTTCGGCAAGCTCAAGGCCGCCTTCGTCGAGTTCCTGCACAAGATGCCGTTCTACGGCGCGGCCGTGGTCTGTGTGGACGACGCAGCGATCCGCGAGATCCTGCCGCTGATCGCGCGGCCCATCACCAGCTATGGCTTCTCGGAAGACGCCCAGGTGCGCGCCGTCAACGTGCGCGCGGTCGACACGCAGATGCACTTCACCGTGCAACGGCGCAACGGGGTGGAGCTGCCCGATCTCGACATCGTCTTGAATTTGCCGGGCGACCACAACGTGCTCAACGCGCTGGCCGCCATCGGCATCGCGGTGGAGTTGGGTGTGGACGACGCGGCCGTGGTGCAGGCGCTGGCCGACTTCAAGGGCGTGGGCCGTCGCTTTCAGCGTTATGGCGAAGCCGCGTTGCCCCATGGTGGCCACTGCACGGTGGTGGACGACTACGGTCATCACCCGGTGGAGATGGCGGCCACGCTGGCCGCTGCGCGCGGTGCCTACCCAGGCCGTCGCCTGGTGCTGGCTTTCCAGCCGCACCGCTACACCCGCACGCGCGACTGCTTCGAGGACTTCGTCAAGGTGATCAGCCACGCCGACGCGGTGCTGCTGGCCGAGGTGTACGCCGCCGGCGAGAGCCCCATCGTGGCGGCCGACGGCCGTTCGCTGGCGCGCGCACTTCGCGTGGCCGGCAAGCTGGAGCCGGTTTTTGTGGACGACATCAACGCCATGCCGCAGGCCGTGCTGGACAACGCGCAGGACGGCGACGTGGTCCTGTGCATGGGCGCGGGCACCGTGGGGGCCGTGGCCGGCCGCGTGATGGAACTGGCGCAGGAAACCACATCGTGAAGACAAAGGACAACGCAGTGATCGATCCGAAGGCACTGGGCAAGGTGGCCGTTTTGATGGGTGGGCGCTCGGCCGAACGCGAGGTCTCGCTGATGTCCGGCGCCGGCGTGCTGGCCGCGCTGAAGTCCAAGGGCGTGGACGCCCACGCTTTCGACCCGGCCGAGCGCAGCCTGGACGAGCTCAAACGCGAAGGCTTCAAGCGTTGTTTCATCGCGCTGCACGGCAGATTCGGTGAAGACGGCACGGTGCAGGGCGCCCTCGAATTGCTGGGCATTCCTTACACCGGCCCCGGCGTCATGGCATCCAGCGTGGCCATGGACAAGCTCATGACCAAACGCATCTGGATGGCCGAAGGCCTGGCCACGCCCGCTTGGCGCCAGGTGCACAGCTCCGAGCAGACCGTGGCCGCTTACCGCGCGCTGGGCACGCCCATGATCGTCAAGCCGGTGCGCGAAGGCTCCACCATCGGCCTGACCAAGGTCACCAGCGAAGCGCAGTGCGCCGCCGCGTACGAACTCGCCGCGAAGCAGGACCCGCTGGTCATGTGCGAGCAGTTCATTGCCGGCGACGAAGTCACCTGCCCGGTGCTGGGCACGGGCGAGGGCGCCCGCGCGCTGCCGGTGATCCGCATCGTCGCGCCCGACGGCAACTACGACTACCAGAACAAGTACTTCACCGACGACACGAAATACCTCGTGCCCTGCGGCCTGCCCGAGGGCGAAGAGGCGGTGATTCAGGCCCTGGTGTTGCAGGCCTTCAAGACGCTGGACTGCCGTGGCTGGGCGCGCGCCGACGTGATGATCGACGCCGCCACGCGCAAGCCCTACCTGCTGGAGATCAACACCTCGCCCGGCATGACCGGCCACTCGCTGGTGCCCATGTCGGCCAAGGCGGCCGGCCTGTCGTATGAAGACCTGTGCTTCTCGCTGCTGGCCACCGCCGCGCTGGACAACCCCGCCTGACCGCACCACCCCATGGCCACCAACCCCATGCCCCTGGACGTCAAGCTCATGACTGCGCTCACGCAAGCGCTGGTCGTGCTGTTTGCCGTGCTGTGCCTGGGTGCTATGGGCACCTGGCTGGTGCGCCACCCGGTGTGGGCGGTCAAAGCCATCACGGTGCAGGGCGATGTGGTCCACCAGAACGCGGTGAGCTTTCGCGCGCAGCTCGCCACACAGATGAAGACGCGCCTTTCGAGCAGCTTTCTCACGATCGACCTTCAGCAGGTGCGCGAATTGTTCGAGGCTGTGCCCTGGGTGCGCCAGGCTGTGGTGCAGCGCGAGTTTCCCAACCGGCTGCGCGTGACGCTGCAAGAGCACAAGGCCGTGGCCTGGTGGGGCGAGTCCGGTTCGGGCCGGCTGGTGAACGAACTGGGTGAGGTGTTTGAAGCCAGCCCCGACGACAGCGACAACCTGCCCGAACTCGCCGGTCCAAAGGAGCAGTCTGCCCAGGTGTGGTCGCTCTACCAGCGGCTGCAGGTCGAACTGGCTCCGCTCGAACTGGGCCTGGAGCGCCTGGAACTCACCGAACGCGGCGGCTGGCGCGCGCAGCTGGACAACGGGGCACAGATAGAGCTGGGCCGCGGCACGCCGGACGAACTGCTGGCGCGCACGCGCCGCTTCAGCGCCACCCTGTCCCAGCTCACAGAACGCTACGCCGGCGCGCTGCAGTCGGTCGACCTGCGCTACCCCAACGGTTACGCCCTGCGCCTGCGCGGTGTGACCACTGTCACCGACATCGCCCCCAACACAACGCAACCCAAACCCACACGGTAATCAAGAAGCAATCATGGCCAAGGAATACAAGGATTTGGTGGTCGGACTCGACATCGGCACCGCCAAGATCATGGTGGTGGTCGCCGAGGTCCAGCCCAACGGCGAACTCAAGCTCGCGGGCCTGGGCGTGGCCGCCAGCCACGGCTTGAAACGTGGCGTGGTGGTCAACATCGATGCCACGGTGCAGAGCATCCAGCAGGCCCTGAAAGAGGCCGAGCTGATGGCCGACTGCCGTATCGCGCGGGTCTACACCGGCATCACCGGCAGCCACATCCGCGGCATCAACTCCAGCGGCATGGTGGCCATCAAGGACCGCGAAGTCACCGCCACCGACGTAGCGCGCGTGATCGAAACCGCCAAGGCCATCAACATCTCCACCGACCAGCGCCTGCTGCTGGTGGAGCCGCAGGAGTTCGTGATCGACGGCCAGGAGGTGAAGGAGCCGATCGGCATGAGCGGCATCCGCCTGGAAGCCAAGGTTCACATCGTCACCGGCGCGCAGAGCGCGGCGGAAAACATCATCAAGTGCGTGCGCCGCTGTGGGCTGGAAGTGGACCAGCTCATGTTGAATCCGCTGGCTTCCAGCCAGGCGGTGCTCACCGACGACGAGAAGGAACTCGGCGTGGCGCTGGTGGACATTGGCGCAGGCACCACCGATGTGGCGATTTTCTCGGGCGGTGCGATCCGCCACACCGCCGTGATCCCGATCGCGGGCGATCTGATCACCAGCGACATCGCCATGGCGCTGCGCACCCCCACCAAAGACGCCGAAGACATCAAGGTGGAAAGCGGCTGCGCCAAACAGCTGCTGGCCGACCCGGACACGCAGGTGGAAGTCCCTGGTCTCGGCGACCGTGCCCCGCGCATGCTCAGCCGTCAGGCCCTGGCCGGTGTGATCGAGCCGCGGGTGGAAGAGATCTTTTCGCTGGTGCAGCAGGTGCTGCGCGATTCGGGCCACGAAGAAATGTTGTCCTCAGGCATCGTGCTCACCGGCGGCAGCGCGGTCATGCCCGGCATGGTCGAACTCGGCGAAGACATCTTCCTCAAGCCCGTGCGCCGGGGCATCCCGAACTACACCAGCGCGCTGTCCGACATGGTGGCGCAGACCCGCGCGGCCACGGTGATGGGCCTGCTGGAAGAAGCGCGGCTTGCACGTGTTCGCGGGCACAAGGTGTCGCAAAAGGCGGGTTCCATGCAAGGCGCACTGGAACGCATGAAAAACTGGTTTGTGGGGACGTTCTGATGAAACAACTGATCACACCCGCGCCGCGAAGCCACCTGCGCACCCGTTGCATGGAATGCACCGGACCGCCTGGCTGACGCCCGACCTCAACCGAATCTGTATCCGAATCCAAAGCGTTTTTTTGAATCACAAGCGCCCCGTCAACGGGCACACAAGGAGCACACCATGAGCATCGAAATGATTGAAGTCGAAGAATTCAACCTGGGCACCCAGATCAAGGTCATCGGCGTGGGCGGTGGCGGCGGCAACGCGGTCGAGCACATGATCGCGCGCAGCGTGCAGGGCGTGGAGTTCATCTGCGCCAACACCGATGCGCAGTCGCTCTCGCGCAGCGC
>JANPKR010000150.1:0-2798 GCA_031426175.1 Hydrogenophaga sp.
TGGGCAACGGTGCCCGCGTGGAGCGGCTGAACTGGGCAGGTGATCCGTCGAACAAAGGTTCCAAACAATCGTACGGTTTGATGGTCAATTACCTCTATGACCTTAAACGCCTGGAGAAACACCGCGCCTGGCTGGCGCAGGGAAAGATCCCGATAGCCTCAGCGATCGAAGACCTGTACCTTTGACGCTGTTTTTTCATCACCACAGGAGACATACAACATGACCGACAACTTCAACCGCAGGGACGTCCTGCGCGCCGCCGTCGCGGGCGCTGCCGTCTATGGCACCGGCACCGCAGCTCAAGCGCAGTCCACCTGGCCCAACAAGCCGGTGACCTTGATCGTGCCGTTCCCCGCTGGTGGCGGAACCGACGCGTTCGCCCGCCCCATGGCCGCGCAGTTCACGCGCCTTGCGGGCAAGAGCCTGGTGATCGACAACCGCGGTGGCGCAGGCGGCACGCTGGGCGCCGGCATCGCAGCCAAGGCCGTGCCCGATGGCTACACCCTCTTCATGGGCGCGGTGCACCACACCATCGCCCCGAGCATGTACCCCAAGCTGGACTACAACCTGGAAACCGACTTGATCCCGCTGATTCTCGTGGCCAGCGTGCCGCAGGTGCTGGTGGTCAACCCCAAGAACATCTCCGGCGCAGGCTTCAAGGAGTTCCTGGCCCAGGTCAAGGCCAACCCCGGCAAGCTCAACTACGGTTCGGCCGGTGGCGGCACCTCGCACCACCTGGCGGGCGAGTTGTTCAAGCAGCAGTCAGGCACCTTCATCACCCACATTCCCTACCGTGGCGCAGGCCCCGCGCTCAACGATCTGATCGCAGGGCAAGTCGACATGATGTTTGACGGCCTGGGATCGTCAGCCACCCACATCAAGGGCGGCCGCATCAAGGCGCTGATGGTCTCGGGCGCCAAGCGCAGCCCGGCCTTCCCCGACGTGCCGTGCGCCGCCGAACTCGGCATGCCCGACTACAACGTGACCACCTGGTACGGTGTGTGGGCGCCCAAGGGCACACCCGCCGACGCACAGGCGCGCGCCACAGAGGAGATCCGCAAGGCGGTGAGCACCGACGAAGCCAAGGCCGTCTGGGCCAACCAGGGAGCCGAGTTCGCCAACATCAGCGGTCCGCAGTTCGACGCCTTCATCAAGGGCGAGATCCGCAAATGGGCTGCGGTGGTCAAGGCCTCTGGCGCCAAGCTGGACTGACCGCAACATGCCGGGCCAGGTTCACCTCGCCATCGAACCCACGCTGGCACGGGTGACGCTGTCCCACCCCGGCAAGTTCAACGCCATGTCGCGCGCGATGTGGCGTGAACTGAGGGCGGTTTTCGAGAGTTTGCAGACCAGGGTCGACGTGCGGTGCGTGATCGTGGCGGGCGAAGGCGGCCACTTTTGCGCCGGTGGTGACATCGCCGAGTACGCCGACTTCCGCTTCGAGGAGGCCTCCTTGCGTGACTTCCACGAAGACGACGTGTGGGGTGGGCTGGGCGCCATGCTCGCCTGCGACCTGCCGCTGCTCGCGCAGATCGAAGGCAACTGCATGGGCGCCGGTGTGGAGATCGCGAGCTGTTGCGACATCCGCGTGGCGTCCGGCGGCGCGCGCTTCGGCGCACCCATCGCCAAGCTCGGTTTCCCCATGGCGCCACGCGAGGCCGCGCTGGTGGCCCGCGAGGCCGGTGTGGCCACCGTGCGCGAGATGCTGCTGGAGGCGGCCGTGTTCGACGCCACCGAGATGAAGGCACGCGGCTTCCTGAACACCGTGTTGCCCGACGGCACCCTCACGACTGCCGTGCAGGCGCGCGCCCAGCGCATCGCCGCGCTCTCCCCCCAGGCTGCGCGGCTGAACAAACAAGCCTTGCGATCCAGCCAAGGCGAAACGCCGTCCACGGACGATGGCGCATACAGGTACGCCGACAGCGCCGAACACCGCGAAGGCATTGCGGCTTTCATGGCCAAGCGCCCGCCGGTTTTCTGACAGACCTTCTGATTTTTTGTCACCCCACTTTGCTGACCAGAACATGGACAACCACAACTTGTTTTCCGCCCTGCGCGCGGCCTTCCCGCACGATCTCGACCGGGTGGCGATCGAGACCGATGACGGTCTGAACTACTCCTGGCGCGACCTCGACCGCGCCTCGGCCATGGTGGCCAACCTGCTGGATTCGCTGGCGCTGCCGCCCGCCTCGCGCGTGGCAGTGCAGGTCGAAAAATCGGTTGAAGCGCTGGTGCTGTACCTGGCCACCTTGCGCGCGGGCCATGTATTCCTGCCGCTCAACACCGCGTACCAGAGCGCGGAGATCGAGTACTTCATCGGCAACGCCGAGCCCGCCGTGGTGGTGTGCAGTCCGGGCCAGTTCGGCTGGGTCAGCAAGATCGCCTTCACCGCCGGCACGCGCCATGTGTTCACGCTGGGCGACAACCGCACCGGCAGCCTGCTGGAGCGCTCGGTTCACATGAGCGACCGGCACACGCCCGCCGTGCGGGGCGACGACGACCTCGCCGCGATCCTCTACACCAGCGGTACCACCGGCCGCAGCAAGGGCGCCATGCTCACGCACGGCAATCTGCGCAGCAATGCCGAGGTGCTCAAGACCTATTGGGGCTGGCGGCCCGACGACGTGCTGATCCACGCCTTGCCCATCTTCCATGTGCACGGTCTGTTCGTGGCCCTGCACGGTGCGCTGATCAACGGCAGCAAGATGTTCTGGATGTCGAAGTTCGACCCCAAGCTGGCGATTGCGAAGTTCTCCGAAGCCACGGTGTTCATGGGCGTGCCCACGCTCTACACGCGC
>JANPKR010000151.1:0-6511 GCA_031426175.1 Hydrogenophaga sp.
GGCCGCCCGTACAACCCGGTGGTCACGCTCAACGGCTGGACCCTGCCGTGGAAGATGAACAATGGCGTCAAGGAATTCCACCTGGTGGCCGAGCCGGTGGTGCGTGAAGTCTCGCCAGGCTTCAAGGTCAACATGTGGGGCTACAACGGCCAGAGCCCAGGCCCGACCATCGAAGTGGTCGAGGGCGACCGCGTGCGCATCTTCGTCACCAACAAGCTGCCCGAGCACACCACCATTCACTGGCACGGCCAACGCCTGCCCAGCGGCATGGACGGTGTGGGTGGCCTCAACCAGCCCGCCATCCCTGTGGGCAAGACCTTCGTGTATGAATTCGAGGCACGCCGCCCTGGCACCTTCATGTACCACCCGCACGCGGATGAAATGGTTCAGATGGCCATGGGCATGATGGGCATGTGGGTCACACACCCCAAAGCGAAGCATCCGCACATCAGCGAGGTGGACCGTGACTTCTGCTTCCTGCTCAACGCGTTCGACATCGAGCCCGGCAGCAAGACGCCCAAGATCAATACGATGCTGGACTTCAACATCTGGTGTTGGAACAGCCGGGTGTTTCCTGCGATCGACACACTCACCGTGCGTCTGAACGACCGTGTGCGCATTCGTGTGGGAAACCTCACCATGACCAACCACCCGATCCACCTGCACGGGCACGAGTTTCTGGTGACTGGGACCGACGGCGGCCCAACGCCGCCGAGCACGCGCTGGTACGAGGTGACCACCGATGTTGCCGTGGGACAGATGCGCCAGATCGAACTGATCGCCGACGAGGAAGGCGACTGGGCCATGCACTGCCACAAGAGCCACCACACCATGAACGCCATGGGCCACGACGTGCCCACCATGATCGGTGTGGACCACCGAGGCCTGGTCAACAAGATCCAGAAAGTGGTGCCCGACTACATGCTGATGGGTGAACGCGGCATGGCCGACATGGGCGAAATGCAGATGCCCATTCCGGACAACACTGCGCCCATGATGACCGGCACGGGCCAGTTCGGCCCGTTGGAGATGGGCGGCATGTTCACCGTGTTCAAGGTGCGCAAGGACCAGAAGCCGGGCGACTACAAGGACCCTGGCCCGTACAAGTTCCCCGAAGGCACTGTTGCGCACGAATGGACCGGTGCGCCGTTGCCCGCCGTCAGGCCCAAGGCAAGTGCAGACACAACCCCGGCGATGGGCACAGCGGTCAAGCCCATGGGCAAGGGCATGCAGCACTGAACCGTGCGTCTGAACACACTTTTTTTTCCGCTTGCTTTCTCAACCCACCAATCCAGAGAGTTCACATGATTTTCACTCAAGCCCCACTTTCCAAGCGTTCCAGCCTTTTGTTCGTTGCCGCCCTTCTAGCCACGTCAGCCGCCACAGCGGCGGGCACGCACGGCGGCGGCCACAACGAATCGCCCATCGGTGAGCCCGGCGTCGCCAGTAAAGCTTCCCGCACCATTCAGGTCGACGCTGCCGACAGCATGCGGTTCACGCCAGCACTGGTGGACGTCAAGAAGGGGGAAACCGTCCGTTTCGTCGTCACTAACTCCGGCAAGGTCCCGCATGAGTTCAGCCTGGGCACGGAGAAGGAGCTGAAGGAACACTACGAAGTGATGAAAAAGTTCCCCGGTATGGAACACGATGAGGCCAACAAGATTTCCCTGAAGCCAGGACAAAAGGGTGAGGTCATCTGGCGTTTCACCAAAGGAGGCGTCGTTGATTTCGCCTGCCTTCACCCCGGACACTACGACGCCGGCATGAAGGGGCAGATCAAAGTGACCACCAAATAAGCCGACAAACCACCATTCTTGCAACCCACAGACACACCTGATTGAAGGAACATTTCATGAAAACACTGAACCTGAGTCTGGCCGCATCAGCGGTCGCCCTTTCCTTTGCCTTCGCTGGACCCGCGCTGGCTCAAATGACCATGGACCAAGGAAAGATGGGAATGGATCAGGGCAAGATGGGCATGGCGGCGACACCCGGCATGACCGACGGCGAAATTCGCAAGATAGACAAGGAGAACGGCAAGGTAACGATCAAGCATGGCGAGATCAAGCACATGGACATGCCTCCGATGTCTATGGTGTTCAACGTCAAGGACAAGGCCATGCTGGACAAGGTCCAGGTAGGCGAGAAGATCCAGTTCATCGTCATTCAGGACGCCGGCAAGATGGTCGTCACCGACATCAAAGCGATGAAATGATTTAACCAATCCGACCCGATAGGTCGGTTGTGGTGAAGGGATCGGTTGTGATGACCGATCCCTTTTTTGTATGGGTGACGTCCTCCCTGCTGTGCGAAGCCGATCCGACACAGCCTCGCAACCAATGGGCAGGCGTACGTTGGCGCACAGTCAATCCGAGCATCGTTGTCGATGATGGTCAACCCGCCTTCGGGTAGCTTCTAGGAAGTCACATGAACCATCAGTCCACCACAAAACGCTTCACCTCTGTCCCTGTCAAGGCTCTGTGCGCCGTTTCGCTGACTGTGCTCATGTCGATGTCGGCGCATGCTCAGTCCACGCCAGCCACAGGCCCAGCGACGATGCCCATGTCCGATATGCACAAAGGCGCCACAGGTGCACACGACATGAAGGGTTCCATGATGATGGGCATGGAGGAAATGCAGAAGATGCCCATGTCAGGCAATACCGACAAGGACTTCGCGATGATGATGAAAATTCATCACCAGCAAGCTTTGAACATGGCCGAGATGCAGCTCAAGACCGGCAAGTCACCCGAGATGAAGGCCATGGCAAAGCAGATCATCGTGGCGCAAAGGAAAGAGATCGCTCAGTTCGACAAGTGGCTCGCCAAGCAGAAGTGATCTGTGTGGCAAGGGCAAAGCGGCGGTGCTGCTGACATACGCATAAGCGCTGGCTCAGGCACTCAACGAAGCGTCGGTCTTCAAGGCTGCAATCAGCGGGCATCGCACCTTACCCCTGGATGCTCCGCAGAGTCGAATCAATCCCTCAAGCACTCCTTCAATCCGGTGCAGGTCCTCAAGCCTGCTCTTCACATCCGCAAGCTTGGCCTGTGCTTTGGTTCGGGCTTGAACACAGCTGGTGCCATCGTCGAGTTGCAGCAGCTCGGCTATCTCGTCCAGGCTGAATCCGAGGCGCTGCGCCGACTTGATGAAATGAAGGCGAGAACGGTCAGCTTCTGCGTAGCGGCGAATCCCGCCGGATGGGCGGAGCGGCTCAGGCATCAGTCCCTTTCGCTGGTAAAAGCGGATGGTCTCCACATTGACTTCGGCTGCCTTGGCCAATCCGCCAATCGTCATGTTGGGGTCGGAAGGTGTGTGGATATCGCTCATGTCACTTGACTCCGTACTTGGGTACGGCTTTAAGGTTATCTCCTGCCAGCGCACTCCACCACCCCGAGCACACCCACTTCCAGTCCCGCGATCGAACATGGGGGCAAAGCCCTCCTGGCTGGTGGTCTTGCAGCCCTCTTTGCATCGGCCTGCTGCCTGGGCCCACTGGTGTTGATCCTGGTGGGCATCTCGGGCGCCTGGATCAGCCATCTCACGGCCTTGGAGCCCTATCAACCGCTGTTCATGGGTGTATCGCTGGCGGCGCTGTTCTTTGCGGCAAGAAGCATCTGGAGGCCAACGGCTGCCTGCGAACCAGGTCAGGTGTGTGCGATTCCCCGCATCAACCGCATCTACAAACTGCTGTTCGGTATCGTGGTGCTGCTGCTCACCACCGCAATGGCATTCCCGCTGATAGCTCACTGGTTCTATTGATGAAAGGCCTGGCTGTGAAACACATCTTGGTTGCTGTCGGATTTGTGCTGAGTCCGCTTGCATGGGCAGCGCAAAAAACCGTCACTCTATCCGTCCCCGGTATGTCCTGCGCCACTTGCCCGATCACGGTCAAGAAGGCGTTGACGAAACTGGGTGGAGTGGTCGATGTGAAGTCCAATCTGGGCAGGCGGGAGACCTCGGTGGTTTACGACGACACCCAGGTTTCATTGGACGCTCTGACCCGGGCGACCAAGGACGCTGGCTTCCCGTCAACCGTCACGGGAGTCAAGCCTTGACCGAAGTGCTCCTGACGTCGGTGTTGACCTGTCCTGAGTGTGGACACGCAAGGGCTGAAGTCATGCCCACCGATGCTTGCCAATGGTTGTATGAGTGCGAAGACTGCCACGCGATCCTTCGGCCGAAGACGGGTGACTGCTGCGTGTTCTGCAGTTACGGAACGGTGCCATGTCCACCGATTCAAGGAGGAGACCAATCGGGTTGCGAGAGGGCCTGCTGACTTTGCGCTGACCGAGATGTAATGCATTCGCAAGCTGCAGGTCATGGGTGCCTCGCTACATTGAACCTGTACCTCGTACCACATTGATTCAGTCGAACAGTGTGATTTGTCCTTGAAGGAGACTCCCCATGATTCGCAAACTCAGCATCCTCGTCCTCTCTATGGCCGCACTGGCTCCAGCCTTCGCAATGGACGCCGCCAAGTCCGAGGCTAAGCAGGTCATCGCACTCCAGAACGGTGAGACGCTCTACGTCTTCAAGGACGGTCTGATGGCGAAGGAAAGCAAATTCGGCAGCGTTACCCACCTCAGCAAGGGCGTGGTCGTCCAGACCGCCGACGGCAAAAGCATCACGGCGATCGGCAACGAGGTGGCACGGCTGAATTCCCTGTTGAACAAGGGACACGGGAACTGACCTTCCTGCGATTTATCCAGACGGGGACGATCGAAAGGTCCCTGACCACACAGCCCTCCCGCCCTCATGGGTGCGAGGGCTGATAGCAGAGGGTCAGCGGTCTGGACAAGTTGCACAGCAACCTCTTCGTCTGAGCAAAACGCCACTCAACTGCTGTGGCCTGCGATCACAGAACAAACCGGTCTAGTGGAATTGGCCGAGACTCGCAGAACCGACGCTTTATGGCTTGCCACGCCGCAAACGCAGGGCGTTGCCAATCACCGACACCGAGCTCAAGCTCATGGCCAGCGCGGCAATCAACGGCGACAGCAGCCAGCCCGTCAGTGGATACAGCACGCCGGCCGCAATCGGAATGCCCAGCGCGTTGTACAAAAAAGCAAACACCAGGTTTTGTTTCATGTTGCCCACGGTTGCTTCGGACAGCGCGCGCGCAATCGCAATCCCGCGCAGATCGCCCTTGACCAAAGTGATCTGCGCACTGTTCATCGCCACGTCGGTCCCGGTGCCCATGGCCACCCCCACATCGGCCTTGGCCAGTGCCGGTGCATCGTTGATGCCGTCACCTGCCATGGCCACCACGCGACCTTCCTTTTGTAATCTCTCCACCAGAAGCAGCTTGTCTGCCGGCTTGACCTCGCCGTGCACTTCGTCGATGCCCAGGCGAGCTGCAACAGCCTTGGCCGTGGTCAGTCCGTCACCCGTCGCCATCACGATGCGCAGACCGGAGGCCTTGAGCGTCGCCAGGGCCTCCGGCGTGCTGGCCTTGACCGGATCGGACACTGCCAACAAGCCCATCAGCTGTCCATCAACGGCCAGGTGCATCACGCTGGCGCCTTCTGCGCGCAAGGCCTCGGCCTGCGACACCAGAGCACTGACCGACACACCGATCTGCTCCATCAGCGTGGTGTTGCCCAGTGCCAGCTGACGCTCTCCCACCTTCCCCCGCACGCCAATGCCCGAACCGGATTCGAAGTCCTCGGGTTTTTCCAAGGCCATGTTGCGCTCGCGGGCGGCGCGCACGATGGTCTCGGCCAATGGGTGTTCGCTGCCCTGGTCCAGGCTGGCGGCCAGGCGCAGCACCTCATCGGCATCAAAGTCTGGCGCGGGAACGGCGCGCTCAAACGTGGGACGGCCTTCGGTAAGCGTTCCGGTCTTGTCGATGATGAGGGTGTCGATCTTGCGCATGTTCTCGATGGCCGCTGCGTCCCGGAACAACACGCCGTGTGTGGCGCCGCGACCGGTGGCGACCATGATGGACATGGGTGTGGCCAGACCCAGCGCGCAAGGACAGGCAATGATCAGCACGGCCACCGCGTTGATCAGGCCGAACACCCAACTCGGCTCGGGGCCAAACAGACCCCACACGAAGAAGGTCAACACGGCGATGCCCACCACAACGAGGACGAAGTAACCCGCCACCACGTCGGCCAAGCGTTGCATGGGCGCACGGGAACGCTGTGCCTGGGCCACCATCTGCACGATCTGCGACAGCATGGTGGACGCGCCGACGCGCTCAGACCGCATCACCAGCGCACCGCTGGTATTGAGCGTGGCGCCGATCACCTTGTCGCCCACCCGTTTGGTGACCGGCATCGGTTCGCCCGTGAGCATGGATTCATCGATCGAGCTGCCGCCCTCCGTCACCTCGCCGTCCACCGGTACTTTTTCGCCAGGACGCACGCGCAGCAGGTCGCCGACATGCACATGGGTCAACGGCACATCTTCTTCGGTGCCATCTTCCCGAATGCGACGAGCGGTCTTGGGTGCCAGACCCAGCAGCGACCTGATGGCCGCCGAAGTCTGGGAACGGGCCTTGAGTTCG
>JANPKR010000152.1:0-2176 GCA_031426175.1 Hydrogenophaga sp.
GCGCAGCGGCAGGTACACCGCCGTGCCGCAGACGATGGTGCCCAGCACGCCGCGCTTCCAGAAGAACCACGCCATGCCGGCAGCGGCGGCGAACAGGCGCGCGTCTTGCCAGGTGGTGATGAACACACCCTGCGTGGTGACGATCTCTGGAATGACCACCGCAGCCAGCGCCGCGATCGGCGCGTACTGCAGGCCGCGCTGGGCCCAGTGGGGCAAGGTCCAGGGCTTGCTGGAGATGAAGAAAAACCCGCGCGTGATCACGGTGATGCAGCCCAGCGCCACGATGGTGAGCAGGGTCCAGGGGTCCAGGTCAAACATGGCGCACTCCGCCTGCCGGGTCTTGCGGCCCCAGCTTCTCCAGCACCAGGCAGATCGCCACCGCGCTGGCAATCGCCACGAGGATGTTGAGCTTGAGCGGCAGTGCGATGGCCGCCACGGCCGCGGCCCCCGCCACACCGGCAGAGACAGCGCGCAGTCTGGACGTTGCGAGCGAGCACAGCACCCCGAGCAACGCCAGGATGCCGGCAAAGCCCAGGCCCCAGGCGACCGGAATCACGTTGGTGAGCGCAATGCCGAGCAGGCTGGCACCCATCCACGACACATAGTTCACCGCGCAGTTGCCCATGAGGTAAGCCTGCTGGCGCGCCAGCTCTTCGGGGGTTGCGCCCGGCTTGGGATATTTGCGCGCAAAGAACACATAGCTGAGGTCGGCAGTGATGTAACCGGTGACCAGCCGCTGCCAGCGCGGCAGGTGCATGAGGTAGGGCCGCAGGTGCGCGGAGAACACCACAAAGCGCAGGTTCACACAGAATGCGGCCGCCAGAATCACCCACAGCGGCGCGCCGGCCGCGATCATGGGCACGGCCGCCAGCTGGGCGCTGCCGGCGTAGACGATGAGCGTCATGAGCACCGCCTCCAGCGGCGACAGGCCCGACTGCACGAGCGACACGCCGGTCATGAGTCCCCAGGCACCGATCCCCATGGCCACCGTGGACTGCTCGCGAAAGCCCTGCCAGAACTCGGGACGGCTTCGATGCTCGCGCAGGAAAAACATCAGGCCGGCGCTTTCTGCGAGGGCGCTGCGTCCAGCACGTCGCCCACACGCAGCTCATGGCCGCGCAGGAAGTCGGCTGCCGCCAGGCGTTTGCCGCCCGCGCGCTGCAGCTCGGTCAGCACCAGCACGCCGCTGGCGGTTTGCACCTGGATGCCGTCGTCTCCCAGCGCGAGCACCTGCCCCGGCGCCGCGACTGCCGACCCGACCACCGCATGGGCGGCCCACACCTTCATGGACTCACCCGCGCGCGCGGTGGCGGCGCCGGGAAACGGGTTGAACGCGCGCACGCGGCGCGCCAGCGTGGCCGCGCTTTGCGACCAGTCGATCGCCGCCTCGGCCTTGTCGATCTTGTGCGCGTAAGTCACGCCCTCCACGGGCTGCTTCAGTGCGGTCAGACCACCACAAGCCGCGATCTCCAGCGCCTCGACAATGAGTCGCCCGCCGAGCACGGCCAGTCGGTCGTGCAGGCTCCCGGTGGTGTCGTCTGCGCGGATCGGCAGGCGCTCCACCAGCAGCATGTCGCCGGTGTCCAGGCCAGCGTCCATCTGCATGATGGTCACGCCGGTCTCGGTGTCGCCAGCTTCGATGGCGCGGTGGATGGGCGCTGCGCCGCGCCAGCGCGGCAGCAGGGATGCATGAATGTTCAAACATCCCAGTCGCGGCACATCGAGCACCCACTGCGGCAGGATCAAGCCATAGGCCGCCACCACCATCACATCGGCCTGCGTGGCCTCAATGGCTGCGAGGGCGGCGCAAGCGTCTTCGGGGTATTTGCCGTCGAGCCGAAGGCTGCGCGGCTGCGCCACAGCGATGTGGTGCTGCAACGCGAGTTGCTTCACGGGCGAGGCCTGCAGCTTCATGCCACGACCAGCCGGCCGATCGGGCTGGGTGAGCACCAGCGGTACTTGAAAACCGGCGGCCAGCAAGCGGGCCAGCGCCACGCTGGCAAATTCCGGCGTGCCGGCAAAAATGAGTTTCATCAGCGAAGGTCGAGACCGAACAAAGGCCTCAAGCCTTCATCGCCTCCCGCTGGGCCTTGACCATCTTGGATTTGATGCGCGTGCGCTTGAGCGGCGAGAGGTATTCCACGAACACCTTGCCCATCAAATGGTCCATCTCGTG
>JANPKR010000153.1:0-15825 GCA_031426175.1 Hydrogenophaga sp.
GCCAGCGGCCCCATGGCCATGCTCAAGAAGCTGCGCGGCAGCAAGGAAAAAGCCGCCACCGGCGGTGCCGCGCAAATGAAGATGCTGCGCCGCATCCCGCAGTTGCTGCGCTTTGTGCCCGGCACTGCGCAGGACGTGCGCGCGTACTTCATGACGCTGCAGTACTGGCTCGGCGGCTCGGACGAGAACGTGCTGAACCTCGTTCGCCACGTGGTCAACCGCGGTGCCGACGGCGAGCGCAAGGTCATGCGGACGCAGATCAAGGCACAGCCCCCGATCGAGTACCCCGAGGTGGGCGTGTACCACCCCCGCATGGCCGGCAGGCTCGCCGACAACGTGGCCGCCTTGCCGCTGCCCGCCGTGCGCCCCACCGTGGGCACGGTGGGTGTGCTGCTGTTGCGCTCGTACCTGCTCTCGGGCAACTCGGCCCACTACGACGGTGCCATCGCCGCCATGGAGGCGCGTGGCCTGCGCGTGGTGCCGGTGTTTGCCGCCGGGCTTGATGCGCGCCCAGCCATCGACGCCTTTTTCATGCAGGACGGCCGATGCATTGTCGATGCCGTGGTCTCACTCACCGGCTTCTCGCTCGTGGGTGGCCCGGCCTACAACGATGCCAAGGCGGCTGAGGAGATTCTGGCCAAGCTGGACGTGCCTTATGTCGCAGCCCACCCGGTGGAGTTCCAGAACCTCGCGCAGTGGGGTGGCTCCGACCGAGGCCTGCTGCCGGTGGAGAGCACCATCATGGTCGCCATTCCCGAGCTCGATGGCGCCACCAGCCCCATCGTGTTTGGTGGCCGTGCGGGCACGGTGGGTGTGGCCTGCAACGGCTGCCACCATGCCTGCACTTTCCACCAGAGCGACAGTGCCCAGGACATGCAGTCGTGTCCCGAGCGCGCGATCATGCTGGCCGCGCGCGTCTCGCGCCTGGTGAGCCTGCGCCGCAGCGAGCGCGCCCAGCGCCGCGTGGCGGTGGTGATCTTCAATTTCCCGCCCAACGCCGGCAACGTCGGCAGTGCCGCGTACCTGTCGGTGTTCGAGTCAATGTTCCACACCCTCACCGCCATGAAGGCGCAGGGCTACACGGTGGACATGCCCGAGAGCATCGACGCCTTGCGCGACGGCATCTTGCAGGGCAACGCCGCGCTGCACGGGGCTGATGCCAACGTGCACACCCTCATCAGCGCCGACGACCACGTGACGCGCGAGCGCTGGCTCACGGAGATCGAAGCGCAGTGGGGTCCGGCGCCGGGCAAGCAGCTCAGCAACGGCAGCGACATCTTGGTGCTCGGCAAGCAGTTTGGCAACGTGCTGGTCGCGGTGCAGCCATCGTTTGGCTACGAAGGCGACCCGATGCGCCTGCTGTTCGAAAAAGGCCTGTCGCCCACCCATGCGTTCTCGGCCTTTTACCGCTACCTGCGCGAAGACTTCAACGCCCACGCGGTGCTGCATTTCGGTACCCACGGCGCGCTCGAATTCATGCCTGGCAAACAAAGCGGTATGTCGGGCAGCTGCTGGCCCGACCGTCTCATCGGCGACCTGCCCAACATCTATCTTTACGCGTCCAACAACCCCAGCGAAGGCGCGATCGCCAAGCGCCGCTCGGGAGCCACGCTCATCAGCTACCTCACGCCCCCGGTGGCGCAGGCCGGGCTCTACAAAGGCTTGGTGGACCTGAAGTCGGCCATTGAGCGCTGGCGCGGTCTGGAGCCCGCCTCGCGCGAACGCGTGGAGTGCGTCACGATGCTGCAGGCGCAAGCCGCTGCGCTCGACTTGGTGGCGATCGAACCGGTGTGGAATGCCGAGCCCGGTGGTGACGCCGACAGCCAGGTGTTCATGCTGGCCCAGCAGGTGCTGGAACTCGAATACACCCTGATCCCTTGCGGCCTGCACGTCACCGGCCGGGCGCCCAGCGAATCCGAGTGCGTGGACATGCTGCTCGCCATGAGCGAATCCTGGGAGGGTCAGCGCCCACCCCGCGCCTCGGTGCGTGCCTTGGTCGACGGTCTCAGCGTGGAGCTCGCCATGAAGGCTGGCCACATGCAGAGCGACGACGCCACCCTGCTGGCCATGCACGGCCTGGCCGATGCCGGCCGCATGCTGGCGAAAGACACCGAAGTCGATGCCATCCTGTGCGCACTCGATGGCCGCTACATCCGCCCCGCACCGGGCGGCGACATCCTGCGCACGCCCGAGGTGCTGCCCACCGGGCGCAACCTGCACGGCTTCGACCCGTTCCGCATCCCCAGTGCGTTTGCGGTGAAAGACGGTGCCGAGCAAGCACAGCGCCTCTTGGACCGCCACATGCAGGAGTCCAACCAGTTGCCCGAATCGGTGGCCATGGTGCTCTGGGGCAGCGACAACCTCAAGAACGAGGGTGCGCCGATTGCGCAGGCCATGGCGCTCATGGGCGCGCTGCCGCGCTTTGACAGCTACGGCCGGATCGCAGGTGCCACGCTCGTTCCCCTGGCCACGCTGGGCCGTCCCCGCATCGACGTGGTGATCACGCTCTCAGGCATCTTCCGCGACCTCATGCCGCTGCAGATCCGCATGCTGGCCGAAGCCGCTTTCATGGCCGCCTCGGCCGACGAATCGGTCGAGCAGAACTGGATCCGCAAGCACGCGCTGGCCTATCAGACCGAACACGGCTGCTCGCTGGAAACCGCCTCGCTGCGTGTCTACGGCAACGCCGAAGGTGCCTACGGCTCGAACGTGAACAACCTGGTCGAGAGCAGCCGCTGGAGCGGCGGCGACGAGATCGCCGAGACCTACAGCCGTCGCAAGGGTTTTGCCTACGGCCGCACGGGCCTCGCGGTGCAACACACCGCGCTGTTGCAAAGCGCGCTGGCCGATGTGGAGCTGACCTACCAGAACCTGGATTCGGTGGAGCTCGGCGTGACCACAGTGGACAACTACTTCGACACGCTCGGCGGCATCACCCAGGCGGTGAAGCGCGCGCGTGGTGGTGTGACACCGCCGGTCTACATCGGCGACCAGACCAAGGGCGACGGTGCGGTGCGCAGCCTCAAGGAACAGGTGGCGCTGGAGACGCGCACCCGCATGCTCAACCCCAAGTGGTACGAGGGCATGCTGGAGAGCGGTTACGAGGGCGTGCGCCAGATCGAGGTGCATGTGACCAACACCATGGGCTGGTCGGCCACCACCGGCCAGGTGCAGCCCTGGGTGTACGAACAACTGAGCCAGACCTTCATGCTCGATCCCGACATGCGCAACCGCATGGCCAAGTTGAACCCCACGGCCTCCATGCGGGTGGCCAACCGCCTGCTGGAAGCGTCCGACCGCCAATATTGGCAACCCGATCCCGAAGTTCTTGCGGCGCTGCGCCAGGCCAGCGAAGAACTCGAAGACCGGCTCGAAGGTGTTTTTGAAGGAGCTACCGAATGATGGAAACCAGCGTTCCCCTGACCGACCTGAGGCGTGCCTCCGGCCGATCCAGCCGTGAAGACGGGGAGGGCAGCCTTCAGGTACAGCTCGACCCCTCGCTCAAGATCGGCAATGCCAAGGTCTTTGCCATTTATGGCAAGGGCGGTATCGGCAAGAGCACCACCAGCTCCAACCTGTCGGCCGCGTTTTCCCACCTGGGCAAACGCGTGCTGCAGATCGGCTGCGACCCCAAGCACGACAGCACCTTCACGCTCACCAAGAAGATGCTGCCCACGGTCATCGACGTGCTGGAGACGGTGGACTTCCACGCCGAAGAACTGCGCGTCGAAGACTTCGTGTTCCCCGGCTACAACGGCGTGATGTGCGTGGAAGCGGGCGGCCCGCCCGCGGGCACCGGCTGCGGTGGTTACGTGGTCGGCCAGACCGTGAAGCTGCTGAAAGAACACCATCTGCTGGAAGACACCGACGTGGTGATCTTCGACGTGCTGGGCGACGTGGTCTGCGGTGGCTTTGCCGCTCCGCTGCAGCACGCCGACCGCGCGCTCATCGTCACCGCCAACGACTTCGATTCGATCTTCGCGATGAACCGCATCGTGCAGGCCATCGGTGCGAAGGCCAAGAACTACAACGTGCGCCTGGGCGGCGTGATCGCCAACCGCAGTTCGGCCACCGACCAGATCGACAAGTACAACAACCAGATCGGCCTCAAGCTGGCCGCGCACTTCCCTGATCTGGACGTGATCCGCCGCAGCCGCCTGAAGAAGAGCACCTTGTTCGAGATGGAAACCTCGCCCGAACTCGAGCTGGTGAAGAAGGAATACATGCGCCTGGCCGCCTCGCTCTGGCTGGGTGTGGAGCCGCTGGCGGCCGTGCCCATGAAAGACCGCGACATCTTCGATCTGCTCGGTTTCGATTGAGCAAAGAGCCAACGATGAAAACCTCCAACGCCAACTACATCGAGCGCCGCTCGGAGATCGAAAACTACTTCGATCGCACTGCGGCCAAGGCCTGGGAGCGCCTGACGTCCACCGCACCCGTGGGGCGCATCCGCGCCTCGGTGCGCGCCGGACGCGATGAGATGCGCGGCACGCTGCTGAGCTGGCTGCCCCAGGACATGCGCGGCCTGCGCCTGCTCGATGCCGGTTGCGGCACCGGCGCGCTGGCACTGGAGGCCATGCAGCGCGGTGCCGAGGTGGTGGCCATCGACCTTTCACCCACGCTGGTGCAGCTGGGCCGCGAACGCAACGCCACGCTCACCCCCAACGGGCGCGGCGGCAGCATCACCTACCTCTCGGGTGACATGCTCGACGACGCATTGGGTGAGTTCGACCACGTGGTGGCGATGGACTCGGTGATCCACTACGACACGCCCGACATTGCCAATGCCATCCAGCGTCTGGCCGCCCGCACGCGCGGCAGCGTGCTGTTCACCATCGCACCCAGCAGCCCGCTGCTGAGCGTGGCCCACGCCATGGGTCGCTTCTTCCCCAGCAGCGACCGCTCGCCTGCGCTCACCCCGGTGTCGCAGGCCCGTTTGCGCGCCTTGCTGTTGCAGGGGCTGGGCGGTAGCGGCTGGACCGAGGGCCGCACCCAGCGTGTCTCCGGCGGCTTCTACACCTCACAAGCCTGGGAGTGGACGCGGTGAGCCTGAACCGGCTGCTTTCACCCGCCTGGGCGATGAACATCACCCGGCGCTACGCACCGTTTGCGGACGCTGCGTCGGTGGATCTGCCGCTGGGTCGCCTGCTCCGGCTCTCGATGTTCCAGCTCTCCATCGGTATCACCATTGCCCTGCTGGTGGGCACGCTCAACCGCGTGATGATCGTCGAGCTGGCCGTGCCAGCCTGGTGGGTCGCCCTCTCGGTGGCGCTGCCGCTGGTGTTCGCACCGTTGCGCGCGCTCATCGGATACCGCAGTGACACGCACCCCTCGGCCCTGGGCCTCAAGCGCATGCCCTATATGTGGATCGGCACGCTACTCATGTTCGGCGGCCTGGCCATCATGCCGTTCGCCCTGTTGCTGCTGACCGTCACCGACGCCAGCGTGTGGGCCGGGCGCATCGGCGCGGCACTGGCCTTCTTGCTGGTGGGCGCCGGCATGCAGATCACCCAGACCGCCGGCATGGCGCTCGCCAGCGATCTCTCCCCCGAAGCCAAACGACCGCGCGTGGTGGCCTTGCTTTACAGCACGTTGCTGGTGGGCATGATCCTGGGCAGCGCCCTGCTGGGTTTTGTGCTGATCGATTTCACGCCCACGCGCCTGGTGCAAGTGGTGCAGGGCGCTGCGGTGCTCGTGGCCGTGCTCAACATCACCTCGCTGTGGAAGCAGGAGCCTCGTCAGGCCCGCCGCGGTGCCCGCGAGGCCCATGGTTTTTCGCGCAGCTGGGCGCGGCTGATGGCGATTCCGAAGATCAAACGTTTCCTGTGGACCGTGGGCTTGGGCACCGTGGCCTTCAACATGCAGGACATCATTCTGGAGCCCTATGGTGGCCAAGTGCTGGGCCTCAATGTGAGCCTCACGAGTTCGCTCACCGCCATGAGCGCGGGCGGGGCCTTGCTGGCATTCGTGCTGTCGGCGCGTTTCATGGCACGCGGGCTGGACACCATCCGCCTGGCCGCCATCGGCGCCTTGCTCGGGCTGCCGGCGTTTGCCTGCGTCATCTTTTCGGCGCCTTTGAACTCGCCCCACCTGTTCCAGTTCGGCGCGGCGCTCATCGGTTTCTCAGGCGGCCTGTTCTCGGTCAGCATGCTGCTGACCGCGATGGATCTGCCCGAGCGCGAACTCACTGGCCTGGTGCTCGGCGCCTGGGGTGCCGTGCAGGCCACCGCGGGTGGCTTGTCCATGGCCTTTGGCGGCGTGCTCCGCGATGTCGTCTCCAGCCTGGCAGGCAACGGCTGGCTGGGCGAAGCCCTCAATTCACCGGTCACGGGCTACAGCTTCGTGTTCCACCTCGAGATTTATCTGCTCTTCGCGGTGCTCATCGCGCTGGGCCCCCTGGTGCGCCGGTCTTCTGCGGCAGAGCGCAACCCCCATCCGATTGGCCTGGCCGAGTTGCCAGGTTGAAGCAGTGTTGAACACGAGTTACCGAGCGAGTTACCGAGCCAGCCCTCATTGAAGGAGAACCACCATGGATACAGGCGCAATCACCCAGTACGTCGACGTTGCACAACTCGTGCTTTACGCGTTCTGGATTTTCTTCTTCGGATTGATCTATTACCTCCAGCGAGAGAGCCATCGAGAGGGCTATCCGATGGACCCTGGCCGTGAGAACGGTCCGGTGACCCCGGGCTGGCCCACCGTCACGCCCAAGACCTACGAACTCGAAGACGGTCGCGCCTTCCTGTCGCCCGATGTGAACCGCCCCGACGGCGCGTACTCGGCCACACCGACCCACCGCTGGGCCGGCTCGCCGCTGGACCCGGTGGGCGACCCCATGCTGGCGGGTGTGGGGCCAGGCGCCTGGGCCGTGCGGGCCGACATCCCCGACATGACGCACCACGGTGAAGTCAAGATCGTTCCCCTGCGCGCGGCCGCCGACCACGGCGTGGCGCGTCAGGACACCGATCCGCGCGGTTTGCCGGTCTATGGCGCCGACAAGGAAGTGGCGGGCACAGTCGTGGACATGTGGGTCGACAAAGCGGAAATGATGTTCCGCTACATCGAGGTCAATCTCAAGAGCGGTGGTTCGGTGTTGCTGCCGGTGAACTTCTCGCGCATCCGCAAGGACGGTGTGAGCGTGCACGCCATCCTTGCCTCCCAGTTCGCAGCGGTTCCCAAGACGCGCAATCCCGATCAGGTGACGCTGCTCGAAGAAGAAAAGATCATGGCCTACTACGGCGGCGGCTTGCTGTACGCCACGCCCGACCGCATGGAGCCGATCCTGTGAACGCGCACCACGAACACGAATTCGAGGCAGCGCCGGGCCTGCCCGAGCCGTTGCCGCAGGGGGAGCGTCTGCTCTGGCAAGGCAGCCCGGACTGGCGCACCCTGGCCATCCATGCTTTCCATGTGCGCAAGCTGGCCATCTACTTCGTGGCCATGATGGTCTTTCAATGGCTCTACCTGCTGGGCGATGAAAAGGGTTCCGTGCTTTCGCCGCTGCTCTTCAGCGCTGTGCTGGCCACGGTGGCCCTGGGCCTGCTGTCGCTGACCGCGTGGTTTTCTGCCAAGACCACCGTCTACACCCTGACCGACCGACGCATCCTGATGCGCATCGGCATCGTGCTCACGCTCACTTTCAACCTGCCGCTGCGCAAGCTCGCTGCGGCTGCGATCCGTCCGCAGGCCGGGGGCCATGGTGACATCGCGCTCACGCTCAGTGGCTCCGACCGCATTGCCTGGCTCAACCTGTGGCCACACGCGCGCCCCTGGTTGCTCAAGCAACCGCAGCCCAGCCTGCGTTGCGTGAACGATGCGCAGAAGCTGGGTGAGTTGATCCAGCAGGCCTGGAGCGCGCAGAACACCGACGCCTTGGCCATCCTGGGCACACCGGCGCAGACGCCGGCGCCGGCGCGGCAACCTCGCGAACGCGAGATTTCAGCTGCAACCGCCTGATCACCGCAGAAGGAACTGTCATGACCCCCGCTACCCACCACCATTCACCTCTGGGCGAAGGCACACCCTGGCCCATCTGGGTGCTCGTGGGCATCGTGCTCACCGTGCTGCTGGGTGTGGTTCTGAAGATGCAGATCAGCGGTCCGGCCCAACCGCAAGAAACCATGGCTGTGCAGTGGAAGCGTGATCTGGCCTTTGTGGGCCAGAGCAACGGCGATATTGCCGTGATGGATGTGAACTCCCGTCAGGAAGTGGCGCGATTCCAGGGCGAACAGGGGTTCTTGCGCGGCAGCTTGCGCGCGCTCAACCGTGAGCGCAAACGCAATGGCCTCAACCCGGACCTTCCCTTTCAGCTCACGGGGTACGTCGATGGCCGCGTGACGCTGCTGGACACCGCCACCGGACAACGCCTCAACCTGGAATCCTTTGGCCCCACCAACTCGGGCGTGTTCTCGCAGCTGCAGTGGGCCAGGCCGGCCTCTTGAATTCGAACAACACCAGGAGTCGACCATGAACACCCAGACCGCCAGCGCCGATATTGACCATGTGGCCCGCCTCATGGACACGGTGGAGAGCGCCGAAGACGCCAACGCCAAGGCCGTGAAGAACACGGTCTTGTCTCCGCGCTTCTACACCACCGACTTCAAGGCCATGGACAGGCTTGACATATCCAGCGTCCGTGCCGACTGGGACGTGATGATGAAAGAGTACGAGGGCGACAACAACCACGACCACTTCCAGCGCGACGCCGCGTTTGCCGAAGAAGTCCGCACGTTGATGCCGCAGCTGTCGCCCGAGATGCGCCAGGAATTCCTGGACTTCCTCATCAGCTCGCTCACCTCGGAGTTCTCGGGCTGCATCCTCTACAACGAGGTGCGCAAAAACGTCAGCAACCCCGACATCAAGCAGCTGATGACCTACATGGCGCGCGATGAGTCCCGCCATGCCGGCTTCATCAACCAGTCGCTCAAGGACTTCAACCTCGGCATCGACCTGGGCAGCTTGAAGCGCACCAAGAGCTATACCTTCTTCAAGCCCAAGTTCATCTTCTACGCCACCTACCTCAGCGAGAAGATCGGCTACGCGCGCTACATCACCATCTTCCGCCAGCTCGAGCGCCACCCCGACAAGCGCTTCCACCCCATCTTTCGGTGGTTCGAGCGCTGGTGCAACGACGAATTCCGCCACGGCGAATCGTTCGCACTCATCATGCGTTCGCAGCCCGAGCTGCTCAAGGGCGTGAACAAGCTCTGGATCCGTTTCTTCATTCTGGCGGTGTACGCCACCATGTACGTGCGCGACCACACGCGCCCGCTGCTGCACGAAGCCATGGGCCTGGAATCCACCACCTACGACTACGAGGTGTTCCGCATCACCAACGACATCTGCCGTCAGGTGTTTCCGGTGGAGGTCGACATCGACAACCCGGCGTTCCGCAGCGGGCTGGAGCGCCTGTTGAAAATCTCGCTGGCCGCTGATCGTGCGAAGAAGCGTGGCGGCCTGGTCGGCAAGCTGCAGGTTGCCAGTTGCGCGGTGCAAGCGGCGTTCACGTTTGGCCGGCTGTATCTGCTGCCGGTGAAGAAGCAGGAACTGCCCCGGATCATTCGCATGGAGCCGGTCTGGTAACGGCCGTCATGCGAACAACGTCCGCTCGGGCTGAGCCTGTCGAAGCCTTCGCACGAAGCTTCGCAGGAGCGCTTCAGCGGGCTCAGCGCGCGCGGGTGGAGTGATGAGCGAAACGATCAGCCCCGCCCTGTTTGCACTGCTGTGCTGGTGGTTCGGCACGGGGGCGATTCTCTGGCTGGTGCGCCGCACCCCAACCACCTTTCCGTGGACGCTCGGTGTGTTGAGCGTGCTGCTGGTGGGCAGTCTGTGGACCACCCAGCTCAGCATGCAGGATCACACGGTGGGCAGCGCCTACCTCGCGTTTGCCAGCGTGATCGTGATGTGGAGTTGGCACGAGATGGCCTTTCTCACCGGATGGCTGACCGGGCCGCGGCGCGTGGCCCTGCAGCCTGGCGCAAGAGGCTGGACACGCTTCACACAATCGGTTCAGGCCGTCATCTGGCACGAGCTGGCCTTGCTCGCCAACTTCGGCGTGTTGCTATGGATGCAGCAGGGGCAGGCTGGGCATGTGGCGATCTGTACCTTTGCCTTGCTGTGGTGCATGCGCTTCTCGGCCAAGATGAATCTGTTTCTCGGCGTTCCCGAAACCGGCGAGCAGTACCTGCCCAGCCACCTCGTGTATCTCGCCAGCTATTTCAGATGCGGTCCGCTCACGCTGTTCTTCTACGTCACGGTGGGACTCTCTTGCGCCGTCTGGGCCTGGATGGTGTGGCAGGTGTCCAGCGGCATGGCCGTGATCACCACCGGCTGGATCCTGCTGGCGGCCCTGCTGGGCCTGGCCATCGTTGAACACGTGATCATGGCGTTTCCCACGCCGATGCAGAAGTTATGGGGCTGGGCCATGTCGCGCAGCCCGGCGATCAAACCGGAAAAAGCATGAACGCTTTTCGCACCCCCGAAGACCTCTGGGACTTGCCTCCTGCATCCCGTTCCCAGGCCACGCGCCCCTCACCCGACGCACCGCACGCGGTGGTCATCGGCAGTGGCTTCGGTGGTCTGGCCTCGGCCGTGCGCCTGGCCGCCAAAGGCTGGCGCGTCACGGTGCTGGAGAAGCTGGACGCACCCGGTGGTCGCGCCTATGTGCACCACCAGAACGGCCACGTGTTTGACGCTGGTCCGACCATCATCACCGTTCCGTTCCTGTTCGAAGAGCTGTGGGCGCTGGCAGGCCGCAAGCTGTCCGACGACATCGAATTGCGCGCGCTCGATCCGTTCTACCGCATCCGGTTTGATGACGGCGACGAGTTCAACTACAGCGGTGACCCCGACAAGATGCGCGCCGAAGTGCGCCGCATCAGCCCGGGCGACGCGGCTGGCTATGAACGTTTCATGGCCGAAGCCGACCACTGCTACCGCCTGGGCTTCGAGGCTTTGGGCGACAAGGCCTTCGATACCGTGGGCGATCTCATCAAGGCCAGCCCAGCCATCTTCAAGATGCGCGGCTGGCGCAGTTTGCATGCGATGGTGGCGGCCCACCTGAAGCACCCCAAGTTGCGTATGGCCATGAGCCTGCAGAGCCTGCTGATCGGTGGCAACCCGTTTTCCGTGACCTGCATCTACAGCCTCATCAATGCACTGGAGCGCAAGTACGGCGTGCACTGGGCGGTGGGTGGCACCGGCAAGCTTGTGCAGGGCCTGGTGAGCTTGCTCGAGGGGCAAGGAGGCGTGTTGCGTTGCAAGGCCGAGGTCAAACGCATCGAGGTGGACCAGGGCGTGGCCACCGGTGTGACGCTGGCCAGTGGTGAGCGCATTGAAGCCGACATCGTGGTGTCCAACGCCGATACCGCCTGGACCTACCGCAACCTGATCGAGGCGAAACACCGCCGCCACTGGACCGACCGCAAGGTGGAAAACGGCCGCTACTCCATGAGCCTGTTCGTCTGGTATTTCGGCACCAGCCGCCAATACAACGACGTGCCGCACCACATGATGCTGCTCGGCCCGCGCTACAAGGAACTGCTCAAAGACATCTTCCGCCGCCACAAGCTGGCCGACGATTTCAGCCTCTACCTGCACCGCCCCACGGCAAGCGACGCTTCCATGGCGCCCGCCGGGCACGACACGTTTTACGCGCTGGCTCCGGTGCCTCACCTGGACAGCGGCACCGACTGGTCAACCACGGCGGCATCCTTCCGCCAGGCCATTGCCGACGTTCTGGACCGCACCGTGCTGCCGGGCTTCGAGCAGCACATCAGTGCCTCGCTGATCACCACGCCGCAAGACTTTCACGATCGCCTGCTCTCATTCAAGGGCGCGGCGTTTGGCCTGGAGCCGCTGCTGCTGCAAAGCGCGTGGTTCCGCCCGCACAACCGCAGCGAAGACGTTGACGGACTCTTCATGGTGGGCGCCAGCACCCACCCTGGCGCAGGTGTGCCGGGTGTGCTGATGTCGGCCAAGGCGCTGGATTCGGTGGTTCCCTCGGCAACAACCTGGCAGGAACAACATGCTCGCAAACACGTATCACGCTGAGTCTGTGGCGCCCCGCGCCTCGGTGGATCTGGACGCCTGCGTGGCGCTCATGCGCACCGGCTCAAAAACCTTCTTCGCCGCCAGCCGCCTGCTGCCGGTGCGCGTGCGCGCCTCGTCGATCGCGCTCTATGCCTTCTGCCGCGTGGCCGATGACATGGTTGACAGCGGCGAGATGGGCATTGACGACGCGATGCGCGTGCTTTCTCACCGGCTGGACCGCATCTACGCGGGCGACCCGCAAGACTTTGTGGAGGACCGCGCGCTCTCGGTGGTGGTGCAGCGTCACGAATTGCCCCGGCCGTTGCTTGACGCCTTGCTCGACGGCTTCGCCTGGGACGCACAGGGCCGGCGCTACGACACGCTGGAGCAGGTGCACGATTACGGCGCGCGCGTGGCCGGCAGCGTGGGCGCCATGATGTGCTGGATCATGGGCGTGCGCAGTCCGCAGGCGCTGGCGCGGGCGTGTGAACTCGGCGTGGCCATGCAGCTCACCAACATCGCGCGCGACGTGGGCGAAGACGCTCGCAATGGCCGCCTGTACCTGCCGCGCCAGTGGATGACTCAGGCCGGTATCGACACCGATGCGTGGCTGCTCAATCCAGTGGGCAGCCCGGCATTGCAAGGTGTGGTGTCGCGCCTGCTTGATGAGGCCGACCGGCTGTATGAGCAAGCCGCTACCGGCATTGCACAGCTGCCGCGCGACTGTCGCTCGGCCATCCTCGCGGCGCGTTTGATCTACGCAGAGATCGGCCAGCAGTTGCGCCGCGATGGTCTCGACCCATGCGCGCGACGTGCGGTGGTGCCGGCGTCACGAAAGATGGTGCTGCTGGCCTGTGCTTCGCTGCAATCGGGTTGGGTGGGCCGCTCGGCCGCTGCGGTGCCGCCGCTGGCGGCCATCGCCTACCTGGTGGACCAGTGCCACACGATGGAGACCACCGCTTTTTCCGGCGGCATCTCCACGCGGCCCCTCAACCAGCGCATGGCGTGGATGCTGGAGATGTTCGAGCGTGTGGAGGCTCGTCGCCAGGAAGAGCGTCGCAATGCTCGCAACGAAGGCGATGCGATGCCCGCGCAGCACTTCTCCCATTGACCTGACCGGCACTCAGGCGGCTTGGGCGATCAGTTCTGCCTTGCGCCGTGCCATGCGCTCGCCAAGTTCGACCAGATCGATGCCGGACGCCTTCACGTGAGGCAGCATCTGATCGTGCAGGGCAGAGACGTGTAGGTTCACCTCGTCTGCGAGCACCTGGATGGGACCGTCCACCTGCTCGGCCACCGGCTCCAGGCTCTGGATGTGCGCCACCATCGCCTTCATCGCGCTGTGTTGCGGTACTGGCTGTGGCGTCACTGCCTTCACCGCCGGGTAGAAGATCTCTTCCTTGACTTGCGCATGCACCACCACCGTGGTGCAGATGCGCTGCACCAGGAAGCGCTTGTTGTTCACCGAACGTGTGTTCTCGAACGCGGTGAACATCTGCTGCAGCTCGGCATGTTCGGCCTGGATGCGGGTGAGGGCGTCGGGCACGGGCCGGCTGGTGGGCACGCGTCGGACTCGGTGTTTGGTGTTCATGAGGCCACGGTAAGTGCGCAGGCGGCCAAAGTCTGTGCGCTATCGAACCTGCGCGACTACCGCTACAGTCGATAGGGTCCGTTTCTTACTTGGCTGTCGGGGACCAGCGGCCTTCTACAGAAGAATATTCATGCCCACACCCACCGCCAACCCGGCGTCTGACGCCGAATGGCCAGACAAAGCCCCGCCCACCGCCATGCCCTGCACCGAGTGCCCCCTGCGTCCCCTGCCGCTGTTCGTTGATCACACGCCGGAAGAGCTGGAGCTGGTGCAGTCGCTCAAGCGCCGCTCGCTGCGCGTGGAGGCTGGCGAGACTTTGATCCACGAAGGTCAGACCGATTCGCCGCTCTACACCCTGCTGCAGGGCTGGGCCTTCCGCTACAAGACCCTGAGCGACGGGCGTCGCCAGATCCTCACTTTTCTGCTGGCGGGCGACTTCATCGGCGTGCAGCAGAAGATGGGTGATGCAGCAGCGCACGGCGTGGACACACTCACCTCGGCCAGCTTCTGCGTTTTCCAGCGCGACGCGCTGTGGGAGATCCACCGTCGCTCACCCACCATGGGCTTCAACGTGACCTGGCTCACCGCGCACGAAGAATCGCTGGTGGACGACACACTCCTGTCGGTGGGCCGTCGCAGCGCCGAGGAGCGCATTGCCAGCATGCTGATCCTGCTGTTCAAGCGCGCTGCGGCGCTGCAGGAAGACAACGGCAAGGGTGGCGTGGTGTGGCCACTCACGCAGCAGCACATTGCCGATGCCCTGGGCCTGTCGCTGGTCCACACCAACAAGACCCTGCGCAAGCTGGAGAAGCGTGGCCTTCACCAGATCAAGGACAGCCGCCTGTATCTGCGCGATGTGAAGGCATTGGCCCGGCTCGCCGATCTTTATGGGGATGGACACCCGCCACAGCGCCCTCTGGTCTGATGGCTTTGGTGAGGCAGATCACCCTGGGACGTAACCGATTGACAAGTTGTGTAAAGCGACAGACGCATGTGTCTTTCGACATGGAAAGTCCATATGCATCAACCTACATTGCGTCCAGAGCACAAACACGAGCCGCACCGCAATGACAAACACAGCCATTTCCCACCGTGAGCAGAACCAGTTGCTCGCAGCCATGCCGTTTGACGACTGGCGCTACATCGAGTCCCACTTGGAGTGGGTGGAGATGCCGGCGCACAGCACCCTGTTCGAGGCCGGCAGCAGCCTGCGCCACGTTTACTTTCCCACCACGGCCGTGGTCTCGCTGGTCTCTACCATGCTGGACGGCGCCACGGTGGAGGTGGCGGCGGTGGGCAACGAAGGCATGGTTGGCGTGGACGCCTTCATGGGCAGCAGCAACGCCAACAACGGCACCACCGCCAATGGCACGGTGATGGCGCAAAACACCGCTCTGGTCAGCCGCGGCGGGCACGGCTACCGCATGAGCGCGCAGTCGATTGCCCACCAGGCCAAACGCTCGGAGCAGGTGATGCACCACCTGCTCAACTACACGCGCACGCTGTTCCTGCACATGTCGCAGACCTCGGCCTGCAACCGCCACCACTCGCTCGACCAGCAACTTGCACGCTGGTTGCTGGTGCACCTGGACCGTCAGTCCGACGACGATCTGCAGATCACGCAGGAGCGCATTGCCAGCATGCTCGGCGTGCGCCGCGAAGGTGTGACTGGCGGGGCCGTGCGTCTGCAGAAGGCCGGCGTGATCCGCTACGGCCGTGGTCAGATGTCGGTGGTCGACCGCGCTGGCCTGGAAGCCCACAGCTGCGAATGCCACGGCGTGATCCGAGACGCCTACAAGCGCCTGACCAACGACTCGGTGCTGCAGATCAAGCCGGCCACCGAACCGTCCCGCGGTCCAGCAAGCCCGACTTCGCAGAGCCAGGCGTCCGTCACGCCTTGAGCGCTCGCGCAGCGTTTCCTCAGATCGACACCCGCGTGCCCAGTTCCACCACCGCGTTGCCGGGCAGCCGGAAAAAGTCCACCACGCCGCCGGCGTTGTGGCTCATGGCCGCGAACAGGCGCTCGCGCCAGCGCCACATGCCACCACCAGGTGTGGGCACCACCGTTTCGCGGCTGAGGAAGTAGCTGGTCTCGAACACGGGAATGCGCAGGCCGTGTGATTCGGCGAGCGCCAGTGCCTTGGGCACGTCGGGCGTGTTCATGAAGCCGAAGTGCAGCGTGACGCGCCAGAAGCTGTGGCCCA
>JANPKR010000154.1:0-2534 GCA_031426175.1 Hydrogenophaga sp.
CCCGTGCCGCGCGGTCCGCGCACCGCGAGCACGAACGGAAAACCGAACTTTGCGATGTACTGCGCGTTGAGGGTCTGGATGTGGGCCAGTTCTTCGGGCGTGCAGTTCGTGAGCCCTGCCTTGTGCTGTTCGTTGGCGGACTCTGCCGTGAGCGATCGGCTCACCATGGCCTTGCCGGCGAGCTCAGGGTGGGCACGGATCAGGGCCAGCTGCTCGTCCACGCTTGCGCAGGCCAGCACGGTCACCATGGCGTGTTTGAGCGCGGCCAGCGAGGCGAACGGGCGTTGAGCTAGCGCCTTCTCGGCGATCCACGGGGAATGCTCGTACAGGCCGTCGAGCAGGTGCAGCGCCTCGTCGGGCGTGGTGCTGTTGAGTTGTTGCAGGGTGATGGTCATGGCTCAGGCCGGTGCCGGGTGGTGTTGCCGCCAATGGCGGGCGATGTCGATGCGCCGCGCCACCCACACGTGGTCGTGCTGCGCGATGTGGTCCAGGAAACGCTGCAGCGCGGTGATGCGCCCGGGGCGGCCGAGCAGTCGGCAGTGCATGCCGATGCTCATCATCTTGGGGCGGTCAAGGCCGGCCGGGTCGCCCTCGGCGTAGAGCGCGTCGAAGCTGTCCCTGAGGTACTGGAAAAACGGGTCGGCGTGCGAGAAGCCCTGTGGCAGCGAGAAGCGCATGTCGTTGCAGTCCAGCGTGTAGGGAACGATGAGCTGGTGGGCATCGCCGCCGTCGGTCTTGCGCACCTTCATCCAGAAAGGCAGGTCGTCGCCGTAGTAGTCGCTGTCGTATTCGAAGCCGCCGAAGTCGGCCACGAGTCGGCGCGTGTTGGGGCTGTCACGGCCGGTGTACCAACCCAGTGGCCGACTGCCGGTGAGCGTTTGCATGATCTGCATGGCCTGGGCCATGTGGGCACGCTCGCTGGCCTCGTCCACATTCTGGTAGTGGATCCACTTGAGGCCATGGCAGGCGATCTCGTGCCCGAGTTCATTGAGTGCGGCGGTCACGTCGGGGCAGCGCTGCAGCGCGGTGGCCACGCCGAACACGGTGAGTGGCAGACCGCGTTGTTCGAATTCGCGCAGGATGCGCCACACGCCCGCGCGCGAGCCGTACTCGTAGATGCCCTCCATGCTGATGTGCCGAGCGGCATAAGCCGCCGGGTTGAACATTTCGGAGAGGAACTGTTCGGAGGTGTCGTCACCGTGCAGCACGCTGTTTTCGCCGCCTTCTTCGTAGTTCAGCACGAACTGCACTGCGATGCGTGCACCGTTGGGCCAGCGGGCGTGGGGCGCATCGCGGCCATAGCCAGCCAGGTCGCGTGGGTAGGGCAGGGTGGCGTCGTAGGTCATGACAAAGCCAGGGAGAGTTCGTTGGTGGGCAGCTTCCGATCGAACGTCAGGTTTTCTTCAACGTGCTGCAGGTGCTCGTTCATCAACCGCACGGCCAGTTCTTCGTCGCGCGCCGCCAGGGCCTTGACGATGTCGGCGTGCTCGTCGTGCGAGTGCGCAGCGGCCTGGGTGGTCTGGTACATCAGCGTGATCAGCGCGCAGCGCGAGATGAGGTCGCGCAGCAGTTCGGCCAGCACCTGGTTGCCCATGAGTTCGGCCATGCGGACATGAAAGTCGCCCAGCAGCTCGGTGCGCCCGGCCACGTCCTCGTTGTTCACCGCCAGCTTCTCCCGCGCCACGTGTTCACGCAGCGATTTGATCCGGGCGGGGGTCACGGTCTTCACGAAGGCTCGGGTCATTTCCGTCTCCAGCATGCGGCGCACAGCAAACACCTGCTGAGCCTCCTCCACCGATGGCGTGGCCACAAACGCGCCGCGTGCAGGCTCGAGGCGGATCAACCGGTTCTGCGACAACTGGAACAAGGCTTGGCGGACCAGCGTGCGGGACACACCAAAATGGTCGGCCAGTTTCTGCTCGGCCAGTTTGGTGCCTGGGTTCAGGCGGTGTTCGACGATGGCGCGCGTGAGCGACTCGACGATCTGCAGGGTGCTGGAGGTTTCCATGGATTCATCATAGCCAGAAAACCCGAAAAGTGTATACACTTTCAGTCGACTGACCACGACCGGAGAGACGACCATGGGTTTGAGTACACACGTTCTGGACACCATGCACGGCTGTCCCGCCGCCGGCATGCAGGTGGAGCTGCACACCACACAAGGCGACCAAGCTTCGCTGGTGAAACGTTTCACGCTCAATGCCGATGGGCGCAACCCTGACGGCCCGCTGTACGACAACGCGAGCCTGAAGACGGGAACCTACCGGCTGGTGTTCGATGTGAAGGGCTACTTTGCGGCCAGGGGTGTGGCGCTGCCCGAACCCAACTTTCTCAACCGCGTGTCGCTCGACTTCGGTGTGGCGCACGCAGACCAGCATTACCACGTGCCGCTGCTGGTGAGCCCGTGGAGCTATTCAACGTATCGGGGCAGCTGCCGCTTCAGCTCCCTCGCCGGAGAGCGTGCCTGAACCCAGAACGCAGCGGAACTGGCTTTGCCAGGCCGCATGCGTTGCCCCCTTGAGGGGGTGACGCCG
>JANPKR010000155.1:0-6604 GCA_031426175.1 Hydrogenophaga sp.
CGTTTCGCACTCGCCGCTTAATCAGCGGTGAGCCTTGCAACAGCAGGCCGATGGGCTGGGCAAGGGGGTCGCAAGACCTCCCGGCTGCAAGGATAATTTCATCGGCTGGCTTTGCGTCGGGCACCTTGACGCAGGGCGAGAATCAAGGATGCTGGCTTCCCGTTTAGCGTGCCACTGCGCGACTTGGGCGGCGAGACTCAAATCAGACGGCTACACATGTAGAACTGCTCGAAGAAGGCTTGCGGACGGGGGTTCAAATCCCCCCAGCTCCACCACCATGACGGACAAAGGCCGATAGGAATAGACACCTAGCGGCCTTTTTCTTATGAAAATCAACGATGTACCGGGCAAAGACGCCCGCCGACCGCTGATCATAGGCAGATCATGGCGGGGGTACTTCGACTCAGTAAAAAGTCTGCGGCGATTCAGTTCAGGCACGCCAAGATGACGCACCGACTGCCGACGCCTGTCAAGCGACATTCTGTTGCGGGAATGTTTGGAGCATACGGTGTTCCCTTCAATGAACGTGGGTCCTCAGAGGACGCGACTGGGGGCGGATGTATTCGGCAGTTGGGTGTTGCCCTTGAACAAGATGGTGCTCGCCGGGCAAGCAGCGACAATTCATACACCATGATGCAGTTGCAGGACATTCTTTTTTCTCAGGGTTTTGGCACGCGCCGAATTTGCTGCGGGCTGATCCAGCAGGGCTTGGTTCGCGTGGATGTAGGCAATACGTTGGCGATATGCCGCGATCCGACAACCAGCTTTGCCGAGGATTGCCTTGTCTTTCAAGTCCAAGGTGAAACCTGGTCCTACCATAAGCGGGCCTACCTCATGGTCCACAAGCCGGCAGGCTTTGAGTGTTCTCAAAAACCAAGCACCTACCCGAGCGTTTACACCTTGTTGCCCGGTCCCCTGCGAATGCGGGGCGGGGGTGCAGCGGCTGGAGTGCAGGCGGTTGGCAGGCTGGATCAGGACACGACGGGCCTTTTGTTGATGTCGGATGACGGCAAATTCATTCACCGCCTAACGTCGCCGCGTCATCATGTTCCCAAGGTGTACGAAGTGATCGTCAAGCATCCGCTGGACGAAAAGCAGTTGTGCCGGCTTCTGGAGGGTGTGGTGCTGGACGACGATCCCAAGCCGGTGAAGGCGCAAGCATGTTCGGCAGAAGGAGAACTGCACCTGAAGCTGACCTTGACCGAAGGCAAATACCACCAGGTCAAACGCATGTTGGCCGCTGTTGGCAACCGTGTAGAAGGTCTGCACCGGTCGTCGGTGGGAGCGATTTCGCTGACGCCTGATCTACCGCCCGGCCAATGGCGCTGGTTGACCCCGCAGGAAGTGGTTTCGTTGACTCAAAAAGCGCCTGGATCGCCGATTTGAGGGCCACGCTTCTGGCTGGTCAGATGCTCAGAGCAGGTCGCCCTTGCGGCTGTCCAGGGGCATCAGAAACGAGTTTTCCTGCCACTGCGAATTGAAATCGCTGCGCGGCTCGCCGGTGGTGCTGTTGGGCCAAGTGGAGAGTGGCGAGAAGTCGCTCGCGCGGGTACTGCGCTGGCGGGTGAGTACGGTGCGCAGATTGGCTTGGGCGGCGATGATGGCACGCTCTTCCATTTCACGTTCGCGCATGGACTGATTCAATGCCGATTCGCCAAGGAACTCTGCGCGAATTTCTGCCACCGTAGGAAGACTGTTGGAGCGCACCACCCAGTAGGGCAGACCACATTGCGTCAGCAAGGAGTGTTTGAGCGCGCGGGTGCTGCGTGGCAGGCCTGCAGTGCCCGGAACATCCAGGCAGCCAAGCACACGGCCGTCAGAGCGGCACACGGTGAATGTGCAGTAGACGCTGCCCAGCAACTTGTACCACTCCATGCCTTGCTCTCGGTCTCGGGGCAGGGTGAAGCGTGTCACGGGCAGCTTGATCATCACGTGATGGTCATAGAAGGCCCTCGCCAGCCAATGCCAGACGCGTGCCTCTTCACTGTTGGCCAGAGCGCGGGTACTCAAGGGCCAGTGTTTGGGAATGCGACGCCGCTCCCTGGCTTGGCGCTCTGCCCACGCGTGGTGCAGCCAAGCGCCCAGCACCAGCAAAGCGGGTACCAGCACTGCAAGCAGCCATGGGTTGGTCCAGTCGGTCATGAGCATCGGGGGCAATCGATCAATGTGTATCAAAGTGTAGATAGTTCGCGCGAGCCATGGGGGAAGTTCGGTCTCGATACACGAAGAAGGTGTGAACTTCTTGGGGTTTGCTCACCGTTTGATGGGTCGTTTGGACCACACCTGCCGCCGTCGGATTGAGCTGCCTGCCGTGCAGTTCGAAAGAAGCAAACTGTCTGGACAGTCCGAAAGGACAGGTAAAAACTTTCTAGGTTTCACCGTCAGCAGGATTCGTTGACCATGACGATCATGTGGCAGTGTCACGCGTTCAGCAAGCCCCATCGGGGGGAACTGTGCATAGCGACTGGATGTTTGTACATACTGCAATGGCAGTAGGTAGACAACTCAGGCGATCTCGCTCAAAAACACGCCAACTTCGAACAGAAGTTGGTCGGGCTGATCGCGGTGGGGGCTGTGCCCACATTCGTCCAGTTCGATGCATTTGGCATGGGGAACTTCGCGGCGAATGGCGGCGAGCTGTTCCAGTGAGCCATATTCGTCATTGGCACCCTGGAGCAAGAGCAATGGCGAGGTGATCGAGCGGAGCTCCGGGCGGATATCGAAACCCCGAAAGGCTTTGCTGAGCCACACGTCGTTCCACTGCCAGAAGGCGTTATCTACCTCTCGGTGGTGGCGAGCCAAGCGCTGTCTCAATCCCCCGGCGGACTCTGGCTCCGATTCGAAAGATTGTCTTGCTTGCTCAATGGCAGTCAGGGCCATGGCTTCTACGAAGACATGCGGCGCCAGGGCAATGCAGGCAGCCACGGGGTGTCTGCTGGCGTAGAGCAGTGCGATCGTGGCACCGTCAGAATGGCCTACCAGAATCGGTCTTGAGATGCCCAGTTTCTCGAGCAAACGGGGGAGCGCTTCATACGCTTCCAAGTGCATGTAGTCGGGTTCGTGACGCCCGATGTGCCAGTCCCCGCTGCGCCTTGGCGGGCCTCTCACATCGGCCACAGGATCGGACTCCCCATACCCGCGCCGCGAATACATCCAGCCAGCTCGGCCGGTGGCCGAGCAGAGTTCGGCGGGCCAGAGCCGTCCGCGTTGGCGCCACATCGAGACGCTGCCCAATCCCTCATGCAAAAAGACCAGAGGCGCAAGATCCCCGGGGCCGGGCAGGTGGGTTACCTCGATGCCCACCCCTGCAATGTCAATGCGGTTCATCTGCCCGATGCTAGCGGCCGACAGGACGGCCGTCGTCTGAGGGCTGAAGATTGGCTGTATTCTCGTGCGATGTCTTTGTTGTTCGATTCTTTCTGGCGCGCTGTGGCCTACTGCGTCCACCCCCGGGTGATCGCGCTGTCTTTCCTTCCGCTGGTCCTGATGGTCGTTCTGTCCTTCGGACTGGGGTATTTTTTCTGGGAAGGGGCGGTGGCTTCGGTGGGCGCTTGGCTGGCCTCGTTCGAGCTGGTTGAAACCTTGCTGGCCTGGATGGAGCAGATCGGGTTGGGCGGCCTACGGAGCGTGTTTGCGCCCTTGCTGGTGCTGGTGCTGGCCACGCCGTTAATCGTTTTGCTGTGCTTGTTGCTGGTGGCAATGTTCATGACACCCGCCATGGTGGATCTGGTTGGGCAGCGCCGTTTTGCCGGGCTGGAACGCAGGCATGGTGGTTCGCTGGTGGTCAGCGTTTTCTGGTCGCTGGGTTCCACCTTGCTCGCCATCGTGGCACTGGTGGTTTCCATGCCGCTGTGGCTGGTGCCGCCCCTGGTGTTGATTCTGCCGCCCCTCATCTGGGGCTGGCTCACCTACCGCGTTTTTGCGTTCGACGCCTTGGCCACACACGCCAGCGGTGACGAGCGCAAGGCGATCCTGAAAGAGCACCGCGGCAGCCTGCTGCTGATGGGTGTGCTCAGCGGTTACCTCGGCGCAGCGCCGAGCCTGTTGTGGGCATCGGGTGCGATGTTCATTGCCATGGCGCCTTTGCTGGTGCCGCTGGCCATCTGGATCTACACGCTGGTGTTTGCCTTCGCCTCACTCTGGTTTGCCCATTACGCACTGGCCGCCTTGCAACGCATGCGCGCGGTCGCGCCGGTCGAGGTTTTGGATGCCGATCCGGAGCATGTGCGCCCAAGCACCGCATTGGACGACGTCAGGCAACTGAACAGACCGGGGAGCAACCCATGACGCAAGCCATCGGCCTGATCATCATTGGCGACGAGATTCTCTCAGGCAAACGCGCAGACAAACACTTGCCCAAGGTCATCGAACTGCTGGGCGCACGGGGCATGTCTCTTTCGTGGGCGCGTTTCGTGGGCGATGACCGCCAGAGCATCACGGCGAATTTGCGGGACGCCTTCGCACAGCCGGGCATCGTCTTTTCATGCGGCGGTATCGGAGCCACCCCCGACGACCACACCCGTCAGTGCGCGGCGGCCGCGCTGGAGGTCGAGCTCGCATTGCATCCGCAAGCCAAGCTGTTGATCGAGTCACGCATGCGCGATGTGGCGGCTGAGCAGGGACAGGTTTTTGATCCCGAGCGACCCGACAATGTGCACCGCTACAACATGGGCGTTTTCCCTGTGGGTGCCTCCATCATCGAGAACCCGTACAACAAGATTCCCGGCTTCAGCTGCACAGGCAGCGGCGGGGGACAGGTGCACTTCGTGCCCGGCTTTCCAGTGATGGCGTGGCCAATGATCGAGTGGGTGCTGGACCATGCCTGCGCCCACTTGCATCGGAGGGGCAGTTGGCAGGAGCGGTCCGTGATCGTGATGGGCGCCATGGAGGCCGCACTGACCCCCTTGATGGAGCAGGTGGAGCGCGACCACGAGGTCAAGGTGTTCAGCCTGCCCAGCGTTGACCACCCGGAGTACGGGCGCCACATCGAGCTGGGCGTGAAGGGCAGTGCAGGCGTGGTTCCAGAGGCCTTCGCGTGCCTGCTCAAGGGCTTGCACCAAAGTGGCGCCCAGCTTGGCCCCGAGATGGTGCGCACCTGACGGGCCCAAGATCGGTGCATGGTCCCAGACCGCACCATCGCTGTGCGATGGCTCCATCCATCGGTCACAGTGTGGCGTTGGCGACTGAAAACCATCGAACGCCATGATGTCGCGAACCTTTGTGGAGCATGGCCTGCGCCATAATCCGCGAGCGTTTGAAGACAACTGCCCCGTTCAGGTGAACCTGGGTGGTGTTTGGCACAGATACTGCTTCAAGCCCAAGTCAATTTTCAATTTCAACTCACCCAGCTACAGGAGTATTTGATGGCCAAGACCGTCGCAGATGTGATGCAGATGGTGAAGGACAACGACGTCAAGTTCGTTGACTTCCGTTTCACCGACACCCGGGGCAAAGAGCAGCACGTGACCGTGCCTGTGTCCCACTTCGACGAAGACAAATTCACCTCGGGCCACGCGTTTGACGGCTCGTCGGTGGCCGGCTGGAAAGGCATTGAAGCCTCGGACATGCAGCTCATGCCCGACTCCAACACCGCCAACATCGACCCCTTCTTTGAAGAAACCACGCTGTTCCTGCAGTGCGACGTGATCGAGCCGGGTGACGGGAAGGCCTACGACCGCGATCCGCGTTCCATCGCCAAGCGCGCAGAGGCTTACCTCAAGGCCTCCGGCCTGGGCGACACCGCGTACTTCGGACCGGAACCCGAATTCTTCATCTTCGACGGCGTGCGCTGGAGCAACGAACCCGGCCGCGTGATGTGCGAGATCGAGGAATACGAAGCCCCCTGGAACAGCGGCGCCAAGCTTGAAGGTGGCAACCGCGGCCACCGCCCCACCGTCAAAGGTGGCTACTTCCCTGTGCCTCCCGTCGACAGCACGCAAGACATGCGCGCCGAAATGTCACTGATCCTCGAATCGCTGGGCATTCCTGTCGAAGTGTTCCACCATGAAGTGGCAGGCGCAGGCCAGAACGAAATCGGTACCAAGTTCAGCACGCTCGTGGAGCGCGCCGACTGGACCCAGGTTCTCAAGTACGTGGTGTGGAACGTGGCCAATGCTTACGGCAAGACCGCCACCTTCATGCCCAAGCCCTACGCCGGCGACAACGGCTCCGGCATGCATGTCCACCAGTCGATCTGGAAAGACGGAAAGAACCTGTTCGCTGGCGACGGTTATGCCGGCCTGAGCGAATTTGCCCTGTACTACGTGGGCGGCATCATCAAGCACGCCCGTGCGCTGAACGCCATCACCAACCCCGGCACGAACTCGTACAAGCGCCTGGTGCCTGGCTTCGAAGCTCCGGTGAAGCTGGCCTACTCGGCCCGCAACCGCTCGGCCTCGATCCGCATTCCATACGTGGCGAACCCCAAAGGCCGCCGCATCGAAGCACGTTTCCCCGATCCATCAGCCAACCCCTACCTGGCGTTCTCGGCCTTGATGATGGCGGGTCTGGACGGCGTGGAAAACAAGATCCACCCAGGCGAAGCCGCCACCAAGGATCTCTACCACCTGCCGCCCGAAGAGGACAAGCTGGTGCCCACGGTGTG
>JANPKR010000156.1:0-2906 GCA_031426175.1 Hydrogenophaga sp.
TCCGGCATGGACCTGCCCGGCGTGCACCCCTGCTGGACGCTGGAAGATGCGCGCGCCATCATGGCCCTGGCCAAACCAGGCGCCCGTGTGCTGCAGATGGGGGCGGGCTTCATCGGCTGCATCATCATGGAAGCTCTGGCCGCGCGAGGCGTGGCGCTGAGCGTGGTGGAGATGGGTGACCGCATGGTGCCGCGCATGATGGGTCCAACGGCGGGCGGCATGATCCGCGACTGGTGCGAGAAAAAAGGCGTGAAGGTCTACACCGGCACCAAGGTCGAGGCGATCGAGCTCGCCAGCAACGAGTCCAGCGGCATCGTCGGCAAACTGGCCAGCGCCATGGGTCTGGGTTCGTCGGAGCCGGCCAAGGGCTTGCGGGTGAAGCTCTCGGGCGGGCAGACGGTGGAGGCCGATCTGGTGATCAGCGCCACCGGTGTGCGCCCGGCCATCGGCTTCCTGAAAGACTCCGGCGTCACCTGCCTGCAAGGTGTGCTCACCGACGAGCATTTGCAGACCAATGTTCCGGGCATTTACGCCGCTGGTGATTGCGCCGAGGCGTTTGACAAGGTCAGCGGCAAGACCATCGTGAGCGCCATCCAGCCCAATGCTGCCGAGCAGGCGCGTGTGGCCGCGCTCAACATGGTGGGCCAGAAGACCGACCTCAAGGGCGTGACCCAGATCAACGTGCTCGACACGCTGGGACTCATCTCCACGAGCTTCGGCAACTGGGAAGGGGTGCCCGGTGGCGAACACGCCGAGCTCACCGACAATGCGGGCGGCCGCCACCTGAGCTTGCAGTTCAAGGACGACGTGATGGTCGGCTGCAACTCGGTCGGCTGGACCGAACACGTGGGCGTGATGCGCGGCCTGGTCGAAGGCCAGGTGAAGCTGGGCGAGTGGAAGGAGCGCCTGATGCACGACCCGACCAAACTGATGGACGCCTATCTCGCGAGTGCGCAAGGGCAGGGTCAATGGGCCGGTGCCGCGGATGAGCGTCGCCGCTGAGGTAGAAGCGGTTTCATGAACATCACTTTCAAGCTGTTTGCCACCCTCACCGACTACCTGCCCCCAGAGGCCCGGCGGAGCAACCAGGTGTCGCTGGACATCGATCCGGCCACACCCATCAGCCAGGTCATCGAACCCTTCGGTCTGCCGCCCAAGCTGGTGCACCTGGTGCTGGTCAACGGCAAGTACATCCATCCGGAAGATCGCTTGAGCGCCACCCTGGTCGAGGGCGACGTGCTGGCCATCTGGCCTCCGATCGCCGGGGGCTGAACAGGTGCAGTCGAGCTACGCGGAAACCTTCGAACGCGAGATGGGTTGCACCGAGGCCGAGTGGCTCGGCTGGCTGCCGGCGGCGGTGGGTGCGTGCACCTGGCGGCGAGAGGGAGCCCATGCCGTTGTCGAGGTGCCGCCTGGTCGCTTGGCGCTGCGCTGGGAAACGCGGCCACCGCGAGTGATCGCACTCATGCGCATGCCGGTGCTGCGGGTGAATTTCACGTTCAGCGGGCTGGACGCCGCCCAGCGCTACACCTTCATGAAGCGCTTCGACCTGTACATGCAGCGGGGCGGCGGCTGAAACTCGACACCTCGTTCACTTGGGACGCGGGCGCGCTCGGGTAAACCGCAACGATTCCAGGCGGCCCCCGCGCAACTCGGCCACGGCCTTGGCCAGTGCCTGCGCGGCCTGGCGCGTTTCTTCCTGCAGGTCGAGATCGCGGTCCAGTGCCTCGTGGCTGGTGGCGTACGGTTCGTAGTAGCCAATGTACCGGTCGAGCCGGGCCACCGCACCGGCGTCGATGAAGCCCATCCAGTCGAGCCAGTCGCACAGCGAGCGGCGCGAGCCCTCGATGCCGGCCACGTCGCCATGCACCACCACGCCATACGCGCGGCCTGCCAGGTGCTTGGGGTAGTCCCAGCCCGCCAGCTCGATCGTCTTGGCCAACGCAGCTTTCTTGCCGCCGGTGGAGGTCGGGTCCGGGTTGCCGCCGTCGGCACACACCAGGCGGTCGATCATCAGCTTGAGCGGGCTGGGGCTCTGATACCAGTACACCGGCGTGACGATGAGCACCGCGTGCGCCGCGGTCCAGCGCTCGTAGATCTCGGCCATCCAGTCGTGCGTCTGACCCAGCGCGTGGTTGGGGTAACAGCTGCAGGGCCAGTGGCACAGCGGCATGGCGGTGGACACGCAGCCTTTGCAGGGGTGGATGTGCAACTGGTACTCGGAGGTCAACAGGCTCAGGTCGAGCACATCGCACTCCACACCAGCGGCCTCAAGCGCTTCGCGTGCGATCTGCGTGAGGCGATAGCTTTTGGACATTTCCCCTGGGCAGGTGCCATCGTTGCGCGCCGAGCCGCACACCAGCAGCGCGCGGGTGGGCGTGTCGGCCAGCGCCCAGCGGGTCTGGGCCGCATCGATGCGAGACTTGGTGGCCAACCATTCCACCGAGAGGTCGTAGTCCGGATCGGCGTAACCAGGCCCCGCTTTTTCAGTGAAAGGCGCCTTCCGGCCTTCGCTGTAGGCCTCCCAGGCGATGGCCTCCATGCGGGCGATGGAGGCATCTTCTGCACGGTAGGCCGGATCAATGAAAGATGCGCGGAAGCGTTCGCCAAACGCATCGCGGTTCAGGGTGTCGGGCGCCTGCCCGGTGCGGATCTGGGTCATGGCGGCGGGGTGTGGTTCAGAAGCCCACAATGTGGCGGCGCCCACCGCCTGCGTCTGTTCGTTACCGCACCGGAGTTCGCTCGGCTGCCTCCGGCTCTCAGGTCAGGGTCTTGAGACCCAGCCAGGTCAGCAGCAGCGAGCCGATCAGGTGCAGCCCGGCCACGCCGCTGGCCATGAACACACGGCCCTGCTGCAGCAGCGTGACCACTTCCGCCGAGAAGGTGGAAAAGGTGGTGAGTGCGCC
>JANPKR010000157.1:0-3864 GCA_031426175.1 Hydrogenophaga sp.
CGCGGAAAACTCGAACAGCTGGTGGCCGCACTGGTGCACGAGGTGCCCGGCCCGTTCATGGCGCTGGGCGAGCTCTCGCGCATGGCCAGCGGCACCCGTTACCTGCTCACGCTGGACAGCGACACCCAGTTGCCGCCGGGCCGCCTGCGGGCGCTGGTGGGCGTGGCCGAACATCCCGACAACCAGCCCCGGCTGGACGCAGGCGGGCGGCAGGTGGTGCAGGGTTACGGCATCCTGCAGCCCGGCGTGGTGCCGCCGTTGCCCGAGACTTCGCGCACGTCGGCGTGGCAGTGGATGAGTGCTGGCCAGCGCGGCCTCGACCCCTACAGCGCCATGAGCTCCGACGTCTACCAGGACGTGTTCGGCGAAGGCAGCTTCACCGGCAAGGGCCTGCTGCACGTGGCCACCATGCACGCGGTGCTGGGCGACCGCCTGCCCAACGACCGCGTGCTCAGCCACGACCTGCTCGAAGGCGCGCTCGCCCGTTGTGCGGTGGTGACCGACATCACCCTGATCGAACCCGACCCGGAACACGCCGACGTGGCCGCCTCGCGCCTGCACCGCTGGACCCGGGGCGACTGGCAGTTGCTGCCTTTCCTGTTGCGGCCGCACCGCTGGCAGCTCGCGCCGATCAACCGCCTGAAGCTGCTGGACAACCTGCGCCGCTCGCTGGTCACGCCAGCCTCTGTGCTGCTCCTGCTGCTGGCCATGTGGGGCGTCGGCCTGGGCCTCCAGGCTGCCCTGGCTCTGGCTGTGGCTGCGCAGGCAGCGGCACCGCTGCTGGGCGCGCTCGCCGGCTGGGTGCCGCACCGCGCCAGCCTGCTGGGTGAGCGGTTTGTCCGCGCGGCTGCGGCCGACACGCTGCGCGCGCTGCTCGGCGGCGTGTGGCACACCGTGCAGCTGTTGCAGCAGGCGCTGCGCGCTGGCGACGCGGTGGTGCGCACCGGCTGGCGCATGGTGGTCTCCAAACGCCAGTTGCTGGCCTGGACCACCGCCGACGCCGCCAGCGCTGCGCTGCGCCCGGGCCTGTGGCCCTCGCTGAAACGCCATGCGCTGGAGCCCTTGGTGGCCCTGCCGCTGCTGGTGCTGCTGTGGCTCACCGCGCCAGAGCCGCCGTTGTGGGGCGTGGCGTTGCTGGTGCTGTGGGCGTTCGCGCCGTTGCTCTCGTGGCTGGCCCACCAGACCTGGCCCGGCAGCGCAGAGCGCCCGCTCGGCGCCACCGACCGCGCCCTGCTGGACGACCTGGCGCGCGACACCTGGCGTTTGTTCGAACGCTGCGTCGATGAGCAGAACCACTGGCTGCCGCCCGACAACCTCCAGATCCTGCCGTTCGACACGGTGGCCCACCGCACCTCGCCCACCAACATCGGCCTGTACCTGTTGAGCACGTCGTGCGCCCGCGAAATGGGCTGGATCGGCACGCAAGACCTGCTGCAGCGCATGGAGGCCACACTGGCCAGCCTGCAGCGGATGGAGCGCCACCGCGGCCACTTCCTCAACTGGTACGACACCGAGACGCTGCAGCCGCTGCTGCCGCGCTACGTGTCCACCGTGGACAGCGGCAACCTCAGCGTGCACCTGCTCGCGGTGGCCCAGGCCTGCCGCCTGCTGGCGCGCGACCCCCACGCCACGCAGGCCACCGCGCAGGCCTTGCAGCGCACGCACGACCGGCTGGCGCCCGCGTGGTCCCACCAGCAGCCCTGGCTGGAAACCGCCCTGCACCAGCCACTGCACCAGACCGCGCTTGGCCAGTTGCTGCAGACACCGCTGCCCGACCCGCTCGATGGAGCCTCCAGCGCCGCGTTTGCCCACTTGCTCGACAACGCCGGGCAGGAGCTCGCGCGCATCCCCCACCCGCGTCCGGACGTTGGACCCGCGCGCTCGGGCGTGGCGGACGCCATTGCGCGCGACCACGACGGCCTGCATGCCTTGCTGGGCGACTTTCTCGCCACGCTGCGTTCGGTGGGTCTGGATCGCAGCGCCGCTGCCGAGGGCGGTGGGCCACGCGCCACGCGCCGCCTGCTCGAACTCGCGGCCTCGCTGGAACAACTCGCCTGGGCACCCGAGTTCGGCTTTCTGTACCACCCCAAGCGCCACCTGCTGCACATCGGTTTCCGGCTCGACGACCAGGCGCTGGACAAGTCGTTCTACGACCTGCTGGCCTCCGAGTCGCGCAGCACCAGCCTGCTGGCCATTGCCAAAGGCGACGTGCCCATGAAGCACTGGGCCGCGCTGGGTCGCCCGCTCTTTTCCAACGGGCGGCATGCGGTGCTGCGCTCGTGGTCGGGTTCGATGTTCGAGTACCTCATGCCCACGCTGGTGATGGCCGAGCCGCAGGGCAGTGTGTTGCGGGAAGCGGGCTGCTCGGCAGTGATGGAGCAGATCGCCCACGTTCAAGGCAAGTCCATGCCGTGGGGCATTTCGGAAAGTGCCTACGCCGGGCGCGACCACTCGCTGGCTTACCAGTACGCGCCGCAGGGCGTGCCCCGCCTGGCGCTGCGCCGCACGCCGCTGGCCGAGCAGGTGATCGCACCGTATGCCACCGCGCTGGCCACCCTGGTCAACCCACGCCTGGCCTGCCAGAACCTGAGCCACCTCACCCACCTCTCGGCGCGCGGTCGTTACGGCTTCATCGAGGCACTCGACTTCACCGCCGCTCGCCAGACGCAAGGTGGCGCCTGCACGCCGGTGGGCACCTACATGGCCCACCACCAGGGCATGACGATCGTGGCGCTGACCAATGTGCTGCGCGCGGGTGTGGCGCAGCGCTGGGGCATGGCGCACCCCAACCTGGAGGCGGTCGCCTCGCTGCTGCACGAACGCACACCACGCGCGCTGTCGGCCCTGGCGCACCAGCCCCTGCCCAACCTGCCGCTGCATGGCCTGCAGCGCCGCACGCAAGACCACGTGCGTTCGGTGGTGCCCGGCGACCAGACGCTGGAGCCCACCCACCTGCTGTCCAACGGGCGCTACAGCGTGAGCCTGCGCGCCAACGGCGCGGGCTGGAGCCGCTGGGGTCCCACCGGCATCACGCGCTGGCGCGACGACGCCCTGCGCGATGCCTGCGGCAGTTTTGTCTACATGCGGCTGGACCCGGGTGGCGCGCCGGTGTCGGCAAGCAGCCACCCCGCGCCCGATCCGGCGGCGCTCTACCAGAGCACCTTCCACACCGATCGCGTCGTGCTCGAGGCGCAGTGGCCGGAGCTCACGGTGCAGACCACGGTGTGGGTGAGTCCGGAAGACGACATCGAACTCAAGCGCGTGGTGCTGACCAACCGCAGCGACGCGGTGATCGAGCTGGAATTGATCTCGGCCTTCGAAGTGACCCTGGCCCGCGCCGCCGCCGATGAGGCGCACCCCGCCTTCTCCAACTTCTTCGTGCGCGCCGACTGGCTGGCCGATCAGCAAGCCCTGCGCTTCGTGCGCACGCCGCGTCTGCAGACCGAAAGCACCCTGCAGGTTGCGCATTTCGTGGCGGAGGTGAAGGGTGATGAGGTGTTCGGCCTGACTTGCCAGACCGACCGCGCGCAATGGATTGGTCGCAACCACAGCACCGATCAGCCGCTGGCGCGCATGACCCCCGTGCCCACCGACTCCCGGGCACTGGAAACCGGGCTCGATCCGGTGGCTGCGCTCGGTGCGAGGCTGCGCCTGGCGCCTGGCGCGCAGGCCTGCGTGACCTTCGGCACCGCGGCCAGCGACCACCCCGCGCAGCTGCTGGCTATCGTCGACAAGTACCGCCAGCCCAGCTCGGTGGAGAGGGCATCGGTGATGTCGGCCACGCTGGCGAGCATCCAGGAGGCACCCGGGCGTCCCCGCATCGACTATCTGCCCGCGTTCCAGGCACTCACCACGGCACTCCTG
>JANPKR010000158.1:0-8158 GCA_031426175.1 Hydrogenophaga sp.
GCCGGTGTGCCGGCCGCCGTGGCCGATGCGCACCTGGTGCAGGCCTACACGCTGCTGGCCGGGGCCATCCCTGTGCGCGTGCAGGTGCCCGAGCACCGGCTGGCGCAGGCCGAGGCGGTGCTGGTCGCGTTTGAACGCGGCGACTACGGACTGAGCGACGACCACCCTGGCGAGGAGACGCCTCCATGAACGACACCACCTTCGACTTCATCGTCATCGGCGCCGGCACTGCTGGCTGTCTGCTGGCCAACCGGCTGAGCGCCGACGCATCCAAACGCGTGCTGCTGGTCGAAGCCGGCCGCAAGGACGACTACCACTGGATCCACATCCCGGTGGGTTATCTCTACTGCATCGGCAACCCGCGCACCGATTGGCTCTACCAGACCGAGCCCGACCCGGGGCTCAACGGCCGGCGCCTTCGTTACCCGCGCGGCAAGGGCCTGGGCGGCTGCTCCAGCATCAACGGCATGATCTACATGCGCGGCCAGAGCCGCGACTACGACCAGTGGGCGCAGCTCACCGGCGACGACGACTGGCGCTGGGACGCGTGCCTGCCCGACTTCAAGGCGCACGAAAACCACCACCGGCTCGACGCCGCGCAAGATCCGGCTTTCGCCAAGCTGCACGGGCACGGCGGTGAGTGGCGCATTGAAAAACAGCGCCTGCGCTGGGACGTGCTCGACGCTTTCTCACAGGCCGCGCAACAAGCCGGCGTGCCCGCCACGACCGACTTCAACACCGGCAACAACGAAGGTGTGGGCTACTTCGAAGTCAACCAGAAAAGCGGGTGGCGCTGGAACGCCTCCAAAGCCTTTCTGCGCCCGGCGCAGGGCCGCCCCAACCTCACCGTGTGGACCGAAACCGCCACCGACCAACTGGTGCTGGAGCGCAACGCCGACGGTCAGCTGCGCTGCACCGGCGTGGAGCTCTTGCGCGGTGGGCAGCGCGTGCGTGTGTCGGCCACGCAAGAGGTGGTGCTGAGCGCGGGCAGCATCGGCTCACCGGCCATCCTGCAGCGCTCGGGCATCGGCCCGGCGGGCTTGCTGCTGCAGCACGGCGTCAAAGTGCAGCACGATCTTCCCGGCGTGGGCGAAAACCTGCAGGACCACCTTCAGATCCGCGCGGTGTTCAAGGTGCAGGGCGCCACCACGCTCAACGTGCTGGCCAGCAGCCTGTGGGGCAAGGCCAAGATCGGGCTGGAGTACGCCCTCAAGCGCAGCGGCCCCATGAGCATGGCACCCAGCCAGCTCGGCGCCTTCACCCGCAGCGACCCGGCCCAGCCCTGGCCCAACATCGAGTACCACGTGCAGCCGCTCAGCCTGGACGCCTTTGGCGAGCCGCTGCACAGCTTTCCGGCGTTCACCGCCAGCGTGTGCAACCTCAACCCCACCAGCCGCGGTCATGTGCGCATCACCTCGGCCCTGCCCGGCGCGGCACCGGCGATCGCACCGCGCTACCTGAGCACGCCCGAAGACCGCCAGGTGGCGGCCGACAGCCTGCGGGTGACGCGGCGCATCGTGGCCCAGCCGGCGCTGGCGAAATACCAGCCGCAGGAACACAAGCCTGGCGTGCAGTTCCAGAGCGACGACGAGCTGGCCCGCCTGGCCGGCGACATTGCAAGCACCATCTTCCATCCAGTGGGCACCACCAAGATGGGCGCCGACAGCGACCCGATGGCGGTGGTGGACAGCCACCTGCGCGTGCGCGGCGTGGCCGGTTTGCGGGTGGTGGACGCGGGCGTGATGCCCACCATCACCAGCGGCAACACCAACAGCCCCACGCTCATGATTGCGGAGAAGGCGGCGCGCTGGATCTTGAAAGCGGCGTGACCGGAAGCTGACCGATCCGCCGCCGGGCCGCCCCAAGGCGGATCAGCCCCCCACGGGGGGCAGCGAACCACGCGCAGCGGGGGAGCGTGGGGGCCTAAATCTCGATTTTTGAGCCCAGCTCGATCACCGCGTTGCTCGGCAGGTGCAGGAACTCCGCCGCTGCGCTGGCGTTGTGGTGCATCTGGGCAAACAACTTCTCGCGCCAGGGCGCCATGCCACCGCCCAGCGTGGGCGTGACCACGTCGCGCGACAGGAAATAGCTGGTGGTCATGGGCTCCATCTCGCAGCCGTGCCCACGCATGAGCTTCAGTGCCCTGGGCACGTCGGGCTCGTCCTTGAAGCCGTAGTTCAGCGTCACGGCCCAGCAGTCGTGACCCAACGGATCGATTTGCAGGCGCTGCCCAGCCGCGATCCATGGCACCTCATGGCTGCGCACGGTCACAAACAGGTTCTGATCGTGCAGCACCTTGTTGTGCTTGAGGTTGTGCAGCATGGCGTTGGGCACGGTACCGGTCTCGGCGGTGAGAAACACCGCAGTGCCGGCCACGCGCACCGGCGGGCTCACGAACACCGCCTCCAGAAAACTCGGCAAATCCAGCGCCTCGGCCTGCTGGGCTTGACCCATCAGACTGCGGCCTCGCTTCCAGGTCATCATGAACGTGAACACCACGCCGCCGATGAGCAACGGGAACCAGCCGCCCGCGAACAGCTTGAGCAAGTTGGAGGTGAAGAAAGCGAGATCGACCACGAAGAAAAAGCCGGTGGCGGCCACGCACAACCACAGCGGGTATTTCCAGCCGTAGCGGATCACGAAGAAGGTGAGCACGGTGGTGATCAGCATGTCCAGCGTGACCGCGATGCCATAGGCTGCGGCCAGGTTGGTGGACGACTTGAACATCACCACGGCCAGCACGATGGCAGCAAACAGGCCCCAATTGACGAAGGGCATGTAGATCTGACCGGTGTCGTGCTCGCTGGTGTGCTGCACCTGCAGGCGCGGCAGATAGCCCAGCTGCATGGCCTGTTTGGTGACGCTGAAAGCGCCGGTGATGAGCGCCTGCGAGGCGATCACCGTGGCCATGGTGGCCAGCAGCACCAGCGGCAGCAGGGCCCAGTCGGGCGCCATGTTGAAGAACGGGTTCTTCACCGCGTCGGGCTGTGCCAACAGCAGCGCGCCCTGACCAAAGTAGTTCAGCGTGAGGCACGGCATGACGATCAGAAACCAGGCCAGGCGGATCGGCTTCTTGCCGAAGTGGCCCAGGTCGGCGTAGAGCGCTTCGGCCCCGGTGACGCACAGCACCACCGCGCCCAGGATGATGAAGGTGGTGCCCGGCTGCTGCCACATGAAGCGCAGCGCGTGGTGCGGACTGAGCGCGGCCAGGATTTCGGGGTGGTCCAGGATCTGGTTCACGCCCAGACCCGCGATGGCGAGGAACCACACCACGGTGATCGGGCCGAAGAACTTGCCAATGCCGCCGGTACCGCGCTTTTGAACCGCGAACAGCGCGAACAACACCACCAGGGTGATGGGCACGACGTACTGGCGAAACGCGGGGGAGATGACTTCAAGACCCTCGACCGCCGAGAGCACCGAGATGGCCGGGGTGATGACGCCGTCGCCGTAAAACAGCGCGGTGCCAAAGATACCGATGGCCAGCAATGTCTGGCGCAACTCGGGCCGGTCCTTCACCGCGGTGGAAGCCAGTGCCAGCATCGCGATCAGGCCGCCCTCGCCATGGTTGTCGGCCCGCAGCACGAGCACAACATACTTCAGCGAGACGATGACGGTGAGCGTCCAGAACAGAATGGACAACACACCGTAGACGTTGGCGTCGGTGAATGGAACGTGGCCGGATCCGAAGACCTCCTTGACGGCATACAGCACGCTGGTGCCGATATCGCCGTAGACCACACCGATGGCGCCCAGGGTGAGCGCTGTGAGTGACGATTTGGTTGCTGACACAAAACAACCCCGGCCTTGTGGGCGCGGGGCACGTTGTCTGGGGACCGCGATTTTGCGCCCGCCCGCAGCGCCTTGTCTGCTGGGTCAGCGGTCTAATCCGCGCTGCGCGCGATCTATGTTGCGCTGCAGCAACTCACTCGTAGACTTCAGCGTCGGGGTCGGTGGCTTCGATCTCGTAGCTGGCCGCCAGCATCGCCAGACGGCCGATCACGCCATACATGTAGAAGCGGTTGGGCACGCTGGCGCCCGGTTTCACACCCGGCTGCGGCAGCTGCGCACTCTGCTCAAAGGCCAGCGGCACATAACTGGAGCCGGGCGCGTTGAGGTTCTCGTCCACGCCACGGTCAGCATGCACGCGGTAGAAACCGCCCACCACGTAGCGGTCCATCATGTAGACCACGGGCTCGGCCACCGCGCTGTTGATGCGCTCGTTGGTCAGCACCCCCTCTTGAATGATCACCTCGTGCACCGCCTGGCCCGACTGTGTGACGGCCATGTGGGCCTTGGTCTTGGCGGAGAGGTTGTCGATCTCCCGCGCGTCGCGCACGGTGAGGATGCCCATGCCGCCGGTGCCGTTGTCGGCCTTGACCACCACGAACGGCTTCTCGTTGATGCCGTATTCCTTGTATTTGCGGCGGATCTTGCCGAGCAGCGCGTCGGTGTTGCTGCGCAGGCATTCCAGGCCGTCGCTGGTGTTGAAATCGACCTCGCCGCACTGGTTGAACATCGGGTTGATCAGCCAATGGTCCATGCCCAGCAGCTTGCCGAAGCGCTTGGACACTTCTTCGTAGGCCTTGAAGTGATGGCTCTTGCGCCGGGTGGGCCAGCCCGCGTGAAGTGGCGGCAGCAGGTACTGCTCGTGAAGGTCTTCCACGATGCCGGGCACACCCGCGCTCAGGTCGTTGTTGAGCAGGATGGTGCAGGGATCGAAGTTTTTAAGGCCCAGGCGCCGCTTGGTGCGGATCAAGGGCTCCAGCACCACCTTCTCGCCGCCCGGGAGCTCGATGGTGGTCGGCGCCTTGATGTCGTTGGACATCGAGCCCAGCCGCACATTGAGGCCTGCCATGTAGAAGATGCGCTGCAGCTGGGCCAGGTTGCTCAGATAGAAGGTGTCGCGCGAATTCTCGGGAATCAGCAGCAGGTTCTTCGCCTCGGGGCAGATCTTCTCGATGGCGGCCATGGCCGCCTGCACCGCCAGTGGAATCATCTCGGGCGTGAGGTGGTTCCAGCCGCCGGGGTAGAGGTTGGTGTCCACAGGCGCGAGCTTGAAGCCGGCGTTGCGCACGTCCACCGAGCTGTAAAACGGCGGCGTGTGCTCCATCCACTCCAACCGGAACCAGCGCTCGATCACGGGGGTGGACTCGAGGATGCGCTGCTCTAGCTCGTTGATGGGGCCGGTGAGGGCGGTGACGAGGTGGGGGACCATAGGAGAGGGGCCTGCGGCGGCAACGGGTGGGGGTAGTCAGTGTAATGGGGCCGGATGACAGCCAATTCAAGGCAACACCCCGAGATCGCCACCCGACACGCCGCCCCCTGCCACCCCATCAAAAGTCAGCCCCGGACTTCACCCTCACCCAGGACCACGTACTTCAGCGATGTCAGGCCCTCCACCCCCACCGGCCCGCGCGCATGAAACTTGTCGGTGGAGATCCCGATTTCGGCACCCAGGCCGAACTCGAAACCATCGGCGAAGCGGGTGCTCGCATTCACCATCACGCTGGCCGAATCCACCTCGCGCAGGAAGCGCTGGGCATGCATGTGGTTGGTGGTGAGGATGGCGTCGGTGTGGTGGCTGCTGTAGTGGTTGATGTGGGCAATGGCTTCTTCAACGCCAGCCACCAGCTTGATGCTGATGACGGGGGCGAGGTATTCCTCGGACCAGTCGGCTTCGGTCGCGTCTTTCAGGTCGGCACCCGGCACCGCCGAGAGGATCGCTTTGCTTTCGGGGCAGCAGCGCATCTCCACACCCTTGGCCGCGTAGACGGCGCCGATCTTCGGCAGGAAGTCGGCCGCCACGCCGCGCGCCACCAGCAGGCTCTCGGTCGCGTTGCAGGGGCTGTATTTCTGGGTCTTGGCGTTGTCGGCCACGGTCACGGCCATGGCCACGTCGCACGGGTCGTCCACATAGGTGTGGCAGTTGCCGTCCAGGTGTTTGATCACCGGTACCTTGGCCTCGGCGCTGATGCGCTCGATCAGGCCCTTGCCGCCGCGCGGAATGATCACGTCCACGTATTGCGGCAGGGTGATGAGCAGGCCCACGGCGGCGCGGTCGGTGGTGGGCACGAGCTGCACCGCCTCAAGCGGCAGACCCGCGTCGGCCAACGCGCGTTGCACCAGCGCGGCCAGGGCCCGGTTGGATTCGATGGCCTCCGAGCCGCCGCGCAGGATGGCGGCGTTGCCACTCTTGATGGAGAGTGACGCTGCCTCGATGGTCACGTTGGGCCGGCTCTCGTAGATCATGCCGAACACGCCGATGGGCACGCGCATTTGCCCCACGCGGATGCCGCTGGGCATCTGCTTCAGGCCGGTGATGTCACCAATGATCTCGGGCATGGCCGCGAGCTGCTCGCAGCCCTGGGCGCAAGTCTCGATGACCTTGGGCGTGAGCTTGAGGCGGTCCACCAGCGGTTCGGCCAGGCCGGCGGCGCGGGCGCGCTCCAGGTCCTTGGCGTTGTCCAGCTGCAGCGCGTCCACATTGGCACGCAGCAGGGCGGCCAGTCCGAGCAGGGCGCGCTGCTTCGTGGCCGCGCTGGCCTTGGCCATGAGCGCCGAGGCCGCCTTGGCTTGCTGGCCCAGCATGTGCATGAGTTCGGTGGTGTTGGTCGCGTTCATGCACGGGATTTTCGCAGAGGCGGGGCATGTCCGCCCAGCGTCGAGGGGCATGGCGAAATCCGCACCGCGCCGCCGTGGACTGCGTATCGTTGAGGTTTTACCGGTCACCACCATGCTCACCCCCTTTCTTGCCCATGGCCTCGACGTGGGCGCCTTGCTGGTCAGTGCCCTGCTCTTCGGTGGCATGACCCTGTTCTCGTTCGCCTTTGCCGCGTTCCTGTTCACGGCGTTGCCGGTGGCAGACGCCCGCACGCTGATCCGGCGCGCTTTTCCACACTTCTACTTGTTTGTCATTGGCACCGCCGCGATCGGCGCAGCGCTGGTCTGGGCCCGCGACCCCTTGTCCTGCGCCCTGCTGGCGCTGGTCGCGCTCAGCACCGTGCCCACGCGCCAATGGCTGATGCACGCCATCAACGCCGCCACCGACATGGGCCAGCGGCGCCGGTTCGTGCAGTTGCACGGGCTGTCGGTGGTGATCACCTTGCTGCACATTGCGCTCACCGGCGTGGTGCTGGCACGCTTCATCCGCTGAACATGCGTCACCCCATGCCGTTGCACCGCATCCTGCCGATCGCGCTGGTCCTGTCATGCGCCAGCGCGCACGCCGCGCCGGTGCTGCGCTGCGTGATCGACAGCACCGGTGAAACCCTGGTTCACGATGCGCGCATCACCAACAACCCCTACGTGGTGCAGCCGGTGAGCGTGAACCGCCACTTCCGGTTCAAGGCGGTGGTGGTGGGCGATGCACAGGCGGGCACGGTGGACCATGTGCAGCTCTACACCCAGTACCAGGGCGAGCGCGGGCCGGTGCTGCTGCACCAGGTGGGCTACACGCGCCCAGTGGTGAACACCGATACCCAAACGCCATCGCTCACCGGACTGCAGTGGGTGTACTCACCGCAGCGCGAGCGGCAGTTCCAGTTCGAATGCCGGTGGCACGAGGTGCAGCCATGAGGCGCCTGACCGTTGCGCTTTCGTTGGCGGTGCTGTGCGCCGCGGCGGGCGCGCAGCACACAGGCACCCCGGTGTCGATGGTGTTCGTGGGCGACGTGATGCTGGACGACACGCCCGGGCGCGTGGTGCGCAGCGGGCGGGACCCGTTCGCGCACGTGGCGCACTGGCTGCGCGACGCCGATGTCCGCGTGGCCAACCTCGAATCCATCGTGGCCACCACCGGCACGCCCGAACCCGACAAGCCCTACACATTCCGCGCACACCCGCGCGTGATGGGCCCGCTGCGCCGCCACTTCGACGCGGTGGGGCTGGCCAACAACCACGCGGGCGACTACGGGCCCGAGGCGCTGGTGCAGACCCTGGGTTTGCTCGACCGGCACGGCATCAGCCATTTCGGTGCGGGCACAGACCTGGCTCGGGCGCACACACCACTGATCATCGAGCGCAGCGGCCTGCGCATCGCGCTCCTGGGCTACAACGAGTTCTTCCCCCGCAGCTTCGAGGCCGACGTGGACCGCCCCGGCATCGCCTGGAGCGAAGACGCCCAGGTGCGCCACGACATCGCGCTGGCGCGCAGCCA
>JANPKR010000159.1:0-2353 GCA_031426175.1 Hydrogenophaga sp.
GTGCGGGCCTGCTTGTTGCGGATCTGGTAAGCGGCTTCGAGCTTGGCCTTCGCCAGTTCGTCGATCTTGGCGATCAGCGGCTCGTCCTTGGCAGGCGGCTGCCAGTTCCAAGACGGCTTGCCGGCGTCGCGCACCAGTTCGTTGATGGCCGCAATCGCAATGTTGCCTTGCTCATGACCGAACACCACCGCGCCGAGCATGATCTCTTCGGACAACTGGTCGGCTTCGGATTCCACCATCAGCACGGCGGACTCGGTGCCGGCGACCACCAGGTCGAGCTGGCTGTCTTTGAGCTGCGTCTGACCAGGGTTCAGCACGTACTGGCCATTGATGTAGCCCACGCGGGCGGCGCCGATGGGGCCGTTGAACGGGATGCCGCTGACCGACAGGGCGGCCGAAGTGGCGATCATGGCGGCGATGTCAGCCTGCACTTCGGGGTTCAGACTCACCACGTGCACGATCACCTGCACTTCGTTGTAGAAGCCTTCGGGGAACAGGGGCCGGATCGGGCGGTCGATCAGGCGGCAGGTCAGCGTTTCGAGTTCGCTGGGGCGGCCTTCGCGCTTGAAGAAGCTGCCGGGAATCTTGCCAGCGGCGTACGACTTCTCGGTGTAGTCCACGGTCAGCGGGAAGAAGTCCTGGCCGGCCTTGGCGTCGGTCTTGGCAACCACGGTGGCGAGCACCACGGTGTCGTCGATGTTGACCAGCACGGCGCCGGTGGCCTGGCGCGCGATTTCGCCGGTTTCCATGGTGACCGTGTGGGGGCCCCACTGGAAGGTCTTGGTGACTTTGTTGAACATGCTCATGGTTTATCTCCTGGAATTTTTTCCGCCACTTGGCGGAAAACACAGCGTGCGGCAAACCCGCACAAAACCCGGAAACACAACCCAGAACACGATGCCATTCCAGATGGATTGAGTGGTCCGCCGATGGCGCTCAACCCGCTTGGAATGACACAGCTTCGCTCTGTAATCAATGCTCCGGAATCAAAAAAGGTTCAAAAAAGCAAAAAACGCCCGAGCCAGCGAACCAACTCAGGCGTTCCATGTGTCAACCGTTGCTCAATTACTTGCGCAGACCCAGTTTCGCGATCAGCGCGACGTAGCGCTGGGCGTCCTTGGATTTCAGGTAGTCGAGCAGTTTGCGGCGGCGGCTCACCATGCGCAGCAGGCCGCGACGACCGTGGTGGTCTTTGGCGTGGGTCTTGAAGTGGGGGGTCAGTTCGTTGATACGTGCGGTCAGCAAGGCGACCTGCACTTCTGGGCTGCCGGTGTCGTTGGCGGCGCGGGCGTTGGCCGCGACGACTTCGGCTTTGATGGATTGGGCAATCATGGAATTTCCTCGGGGTTACATGCGTCCCGGCGCAGCCAGTGGGTCTTTGGAGGAGCTCCAGAGCCCGCCGCCGCATCGGGCGTGGGTGTGCAGTCCTTTCGGACAGCAGCCTCACATTATAGGGCAGAAGGTGTCAAGTGGCGCCCCCTGGTTGGGCAGCGATCCAGCGGCGCAGGCGTTCAACGCCCTCCTCCAGCCGGTGGGTGTCGCGGCTGGCGAAGCACCAGCGCAGCCAGCCGGCCGCTTCAGGACCGAAGGCGCTGCCGGGGGCCAGGCCAATGCCGGCCTCGCGCACCAGCCGCTTGGCCACGTCCAGGCAATCGTCCTGCCACTCCAGTTTGAAGAAGGCGTACATACCGCCCAGCGGCTCGGCCAGGGTCACACCGGGCACGGCGCGAAGCAGCGGCACGAGCGTGTCGCGGCAGGTTTTGAGGTGCGCCACCAGGGCGGGCGTGACCTCGGCGCCGCGCTGCAGGGCCACCGTGGCCCCGCGCTGCACGAACACGGGCGCGCACGAGGTGTTGAACTCGATCAGCTTGCCCACCGCCGGAGTGAGCGCGGCGGGCAGCACCAGCCAGCCCAGGCGCCAGCCGGTCATGAGGAAGCTCTTGGAGAAGCTGTGGGCGACGATGACCCGGTCTTCCGGCTCGGTCACATCGAGAAAACTGCTGGCCGCGCCGTTGGGCGTGTCGCCCGCGTAGTAGAGCCGCTCGTACACCTCGTCGGCCAGGATCCAGGTGCCGGTGCGGCGGCAGTGCGCCAGGATGGTGGCCTGCTCGTCGCGGGTCAATGTCCAGCCGGTGGGGTTGTTGGGCGCATTGACGATCAACAGGCGCGTGGCCGGCGTGATGGCCGACAGCAAGGCGTCCATGTCCAGCGCCCAGGCGCCGGCTCGCTCGCCGCTGGTGAGCACCTGCAGCGGCACGCTTTTCACATTCGCACCCATGATCTGCGGCTGCGCCACCAGATTCGGCCAGGCCGGCGTGACAACCACCACCTCGTCGCCCGCCTCCACCAGCGC
>JANPKR010000160.1:0-4147 GCA_031426175.1 Hydrogenophaga sp.
TCGGGTGCCGCCATGCGCGAACTCGACGACGAAGGCCTGGGCTGTTTCGCCCGACCCCTGCCCTGGGGCAGCTACGGCCTGCTCGCGCGCGCTTCACTCTCCAGCCCCACGCTGGGCGTGGCGCTCAAACGCTGGTGCCGCCACCACGGCCTGCTGGCGCCCGACGCCACGCTGGCCGTGGAGGTGGATGGCGAGATGGCCAGCATCGTGCTGAACCCGCCCCGCGACGCCGGGCCCATGGTCGAGCTCTGCGCGGTCTCGCTGCTGCGCAATATCCACGGCCTGGCCAGCTGGTACGTGGACTCGCGCGTTGCCCTGCTCGGTGCGCAGTTTCCCTATGCGGCACCGCGCCACGCCGAAGCCTACGCCGTGCTGTTTGACGGACCCACCCGGTTCGATGCGACCCACGCCGCGATCCATTTCGACGCGCGTTACCTCAGCCTGCCGGTGCGGCGCAATGAGGCCGCCATGAACCAGCTGCTGCAACGCGCCCTGCCGCTCACCGTGCGCTCGTACCGGCGCGACCGCCTGCTGGTTCAACGCGTGCGCCAGGTGTTGACGAGCCGACCGCAAGAAGCACACAACGCCAGCGACCTCGCCGCCTTGCTCAACACCTCACCGCGCACGCTGCACCGGCAGCTGAAAGACGAAGGCGCTTCCCTGCAGAGCCTGAAGGACGAGGTGCGCCGTCAGCTCGCCACCGAGCTGCTTTTGCGCACGAAACGCCCGATCAAGCAGGTGGCCGAGGCGGCGGGTTTTCAGAACGAGAAGAGCTTCATCCGCGCCTTCAAGGGCTGGACAGGACAGTCACCCGGCGAATGGCGGCGGGAATGAGTCCAGCAGGTCGTGCATGCGGTGGAACACGCGGTGCACGGGCAGGCCGTCGAACGCACGCCCATGCCCTTGCTCGCAGTAGCCCCACACCGTGGCGCCCGCCGCCAGGCCGGCTTGTGCGCCCGTGCCCGTGTCCTCGATCACCAGGCAGCGCGCCGGGTCGACGCCCATGTGCGCGGCAGCGGCGAGGTACACGTCGGGCGCGGGTTTGGAGCGCGGCTGGTCGTGGCCGCTGAAGATGCGGTCGCCAAAGTACGGGTCCATGCCCGCCATGCCGATCTGCATCACGACCTTGGGCCGGTCGGCCCCTGAAGCACAAGCGATGCGGCCACCCGCGTGGCGGTGCGCGGCCACCACCACCTCCAGCGCGCCGTGCACCGGCTGCAGCTCGGCGCGCAGGCGCGCATCGCGGCGGGCATAGAAGGCGCGCATCCACTCCTCCGTCAAGGGTTTGCCGGTCTCGGCCTCGATGCGGGCGCGCTCGTCGCGCACGGCCTTGCCAATGAAGATCTGCATGCATTCGGCCTGGGTGAGCGCCCATCCACTCTCGTTGAGCACCTCGCGCAGCACGCCGTTGGTGATGGGCTCGCTGTCCACGAGCACACCGTCGCAATCAAAAAGAACACCGTCGAACCGCATCACAAGAGATCTCCATCCACATACAACCAATGGCCGTCTTCGCGCACAAAGCGGCTGCGCTCGTGCAGACGCTGTCCTCGGCCCTGCACCCGGGAGCGGGCGACAAACTCCACCTCTGCGTGGGTCGCATCAACGAGTGAGTGCCGCTTCACGTCCAGCCCCAACCACTTCACGCCGGCGTCGAATTCGAGCGATGCCGGCCGCGTGCCCGGGTGCCAGGTGGCCAGCAGGTGCGCTGCGTCCCTCTGCACAAAGGCGCAGTAACGTGAGCGCATGAGCGACTCGGCGTCGGGGGCAGGCACACCGGTGCCCAGGTAACGGCCGCAGCAGGTCTCAAAGGAAGCCGCGCGTCCGCAGGAACACGGGTCATTCATCCCGACTTCTTCGCCCTGCGCTGCTCCAGCGTTTCCACCGGGGCGCCGTGTTTCACCCAGTCGGCAAAACCACCGTCGATGTGGGCCACGTTGGTCATGCCCATGTCCTGCAGCGCCTTGGTGGCCAGCGCGCTGCGCCACCCAGCGCCGCAGAACAGCACAAACTCCTTGTCTTCGTCGGCAAAAACGGGCTTGAAGTAGGGCGAGGCCGGGTCGACCCAGAACTCGAGCATGCCGCGCGGCGCGTGCAGCGCACCGACCGCCGTGCCCTCACGTTCGAGTTCGCGCACATCGCGGATGTCCACCAGTTGCAGGCGGGCATCGCCCGCGGTCAGGCGGGCCTGGATCTCGGCCACGCTGTGGGTGGTGATCTGTGCGCTGGCCTCGGCCACGAGCGCCTGCGATCCTTTGGTGATGGGCATGTCGTGTCTCCGTTGGGTACGGAATTATCGATGCCCTTGCAGCGCCCGGGTCATGCAGCGCGGGTGTTCAATGCGATTTTGGTCAGTTTCGAGAGAACACGCATGAACGCACTGGATACATTTCCGATCACGAAACAATGGCCGGCGAAGTTTGCCGACCGCCTGCAGCTTTATTCGCTGCCCACGCCCAACGGCGTGAAAGTCTCCATCATGCTGGAGGAGACTGGCCTGCCTTATGAGCCGCACCTGGTGAGCTTCGAGACCAACGACCAGATGTCGCCCGCCTTCCTGTCGCTCAACCCGAACAACAAGATTCCGGCCATCCTCGATCCCAAAGGGCCTGGCGACAAACCCCTGGCGCTGTTCGAGTCGGGCGCCATCCTGATCTACCTGGCCGAAAAAACCGGGCAGTTGGTACCGAAAGACCCAGCCGCCCGCTACGAAACGCTGCAGTGGCTCATGTTCCAGATGGGTGGCGTGGGACCGATGTTTGGCCAGCTCGGCTTCTTCCACAAGTTCGCCGGCAAAGACTTTGAAGACAAGCGCCCGCGAGACCGGTACGCCGCCGAGACCAAACGCCTGCTCGGTGTGTTGAACCAGCGCATGACCGGGCGCGACTGGATCATGGGACAGGACTACACGATCGCCGACATCGCCATCTGGCCTTGGGTTCGCAACCTGGTGGGCTTTTACGGCGCGGGCGACCTCGTGGGCTTCAGCGACTTTGCCGAACTGCCGCGCGTGCTCGCCGCCTTTGAAAAACGCCCCGCCGTGCAACGCGGCCTGACCATCCCCGCCAGGAGCTGAGGCGCAACGAGTGAAGTACCGCCAACCAAGGATGCCGCGGAACTGGCTTTGCCAGGCCGCAGGCATCGCCCCCTTGAGGGGGTGACGCGCTGAAAGCGCGGCGCGGGGGTGGGCCTATTTCCTCCAGAAGTGACCCGTGAAGAGAACCAGGACGGTCAGCAATTCAAGACGTCCCAGCAACATGGCGAACGTACAGACCCAGATCTGGAAGCTGGTGAGCACACCGAAGTTGCTCGCCGGCCCCACATCACCCAGACCGGGTCCGATGTTGTTCACGGTGGCCACCACGGCTGAGAACGCGGTCACGATGTCCAGCCCGGTGAACAGCAGCACCATGGTCAGCCCCATGGTGACGGCACCGTAGATCAGCATGAAGCCGAGCACGGCCGTCATGACCGACGCCGGCATGATCGCGCCACCCAGCGTGACCGGGTTGACCACGCGCGGATGCACGATCCGCACCAGCTCGCGCCGCGCCTGCTTGATCAACAGCACCATGCGCACCAGCTTGATACCACCACCTGTGGAGCCAGCGCAGGACACAAAACAACCCAGGAACATGAGCAGCACCGGCGCGAACACCGGCCACTGCGCGTAGTCGGTGGACGCGTAGCCGGTGGTGGTGGCCACCGACACCACGTGAAACGCGCTGGTGCGCAAGGCCTCGGGGAAATCGTCGATCACGCCATGCACGGTGAGCAGGATGGCCACGAGCAACACCGAGACGACCAGCACGCTGACGTACGTGCGGATCTCGCGGTCGTTGGTGAGCGGACGCAACGAGCGTTGGCGCAACACGATGAAATAGCGCATGAAACTCACGCCGGCCAACACCATGAAGACCGTGGCCACAGCCTCGATCTTTGGCGAGTCCCAGTAACCAAAGCTCGCGTCGTGCGAAGAGAAGCCGCCCAAACCCATGGTGGTGCACATGTGCATGAAGGCGTCGGCCCAACTCATGCCGGCCCAGCGGTAGGCCAGCATGCAGGCCACCGAAAACAACACGTACACGCCCCACAGGCCGCGCGCTGTTTCGGAAATGCGCGGGGTGAACTTGGTGTCCTTCATGGG
>JANPKR010000161.1:0-7576 GCA_031426175.1 Hydrogenophaga sp.
CCGCAAACCTTGGTGGTGACCGACGTGTTCGGCGCCACGCCGTGCAATGTGGCGCAGAAACTCATCGACGGCATCAATTCCAAGTTGATCACCGGCGTGAACCTGCCCATGCTGCTGCGCACCGTGTCGTACCGACACGAATCGCTGGACGCGCTGATTTCGCGCGCCATGATTGGTGCCACACAAGGTGTGATTCAGGTGGCGGTGACCGCTCCGCAGAACCAGGCCAGACGAGCCACCCATGATCAAGACCACCGTGACCATCAGCAATAAGCTGGGCCTGCATGCACGCGCCTCGGCCAAACTCACCAAACTCGCCGGCAGCTTCGCCAGCGAGGTGTGGATGTCGCGCGGCGACCGTCGCGTGAACGCCAAGAGCATCATGGGCGTGATGATGCTGGCCGCTGGTTTGGGCAGCACGGTGGAGGTCGAGACCAACGGTGCTGACGAGGCGGTAGCCATGGACGCTCTGCTGGCTCTCATCAACGACAAATTCGGCGAGGGCGAATGACCTTCTCGGTTCACGGTCTGGCCGTCTCCCGGGGCATTGCCATCGGGCGGGCGGTGATCGTGGCGTCGAGCAGGATCGACGTGGCGCACTACTTCGTGCAGACCGAACAGGTCGAGGGCGAGATCGAGCGCCTTCGCCATGCCCGCAACGAGGTGGCGGCCGAAATCCTGAAGGTGCAACACAGTCTGCACGAACTGGGGCCGTCGGACGCCCACCCCGAACTCACCGCCTTGCTCGACGTTCACTTGATGTTGCTGCAGGACGAGCAGCTCACCGGAGGTGTGAAGCACTGGATCGTCGAACGCCACTACAACGCCGAATGGGCGCTCACCACCCAGCTGGAGGTGATCGCGCGCCAGTTCGATGAAATGGAAGATCCCTACCTGCGCGAGCGCAAGGCCGATCTGGAGCAGGTGGTCGAGCGCATCCTTCGCGTGATGCGCGGGGTGGCGTCACCGGTGGGCGTGGGCCGGACGCGCCCCGGGCAGGACAACGCGGTCGAAGTCCCGCTGGTGCTGATCGCGCACGACCTGTCACCGGCCGACATGCTGCAATTCAAGCAGAGCGTTTTCGCCGGCTTCGTGACGGACGTGGGCGGCAAGACCAGCCACACGGCCATCGTCGCGCGCAGCATGGACATACCGGCCGTGGTCGGCGCGCGCTCGGCCAGTCAACTGATCGAGCAGGACGACTGGGTCATCATCGATGGCGACTCCGGTGTGGTGGTGATCGATCCCTCGCCCATCCTGCTGGCCGAATACGGCTTCAAGCAGCGCCAGGGCGAAGTGGAGCGCGAGCGCCTTTCGCGCCTGAAGAACACGCCAGCCGTCACGCTCGACGGACAGAAGATCGAGCTGCTGGCCAACATCGAACAGCCCGAAGATGCGGTGGGCGCTCTCAAGGCCGGTGCGGTGGGTGTGGGCCTGTTCCGCAGCGAATTCCTCTTCATGGGGCGCAACGGCAAGCTCCCCGATGAGGAGGAGCAGTTCCAGGCCTACAAGCGCGCGGTCGAAGGCATGCAGGGCCTGCCGGTGACCATCCGCACGGTGGACGTGGGCGCCGACAAACCCCTGGACCGCGTGGCGCAGCGCGCCGGCGAAGACCACCTCAACCCGGCGCTGGGTCTGCGCGCCATCCGCTGGAGCCTGGCCGACCCCGCCATGTTTCTGGCGCAGTTGCGCGCCATCCTGCGCGCAGCCGCACACGGGCCGGTGCACCTGCTCATTCCCATGCTCGCGCACGCGAGCGAGATCCGTCAGACGCTGGCGCTGGTGCACCGAGCGCGCGAGCAGCTGCTGGCTGCGGGCGTAACCCACGGTGCGGTGAAGCTGGGCGCCATGATCGAGGTGCCCGCCGCAGCGCTCACGATTCCCCTGTTCCTCAAGCACTTCGACTTTCTCTCGATCGGCACCAACGACCTGATCCAGTACACGCTGGCGATCGACCGCGCCGACGAGGCTGTGTCCCACCTCTACGACCCGGTGCACCCGGCCGTGCTGCACTTGCTCGCCAGCACCATCGCGCAATGCCAGGCGCAGGGCAAGGGTGTGAGCGTCTGTGGCGAGATGGCGGGCGACGTGGCCATGACACGCTTGCTGCTCGGCCTGGGCCTGCGCAGTTTTTCCATGCACCCCTCGCAGATCCTCGCGGTCAAGCAGCAGATCCTGCGTTGCGATACGACCCGCCTGCAGACCTGGGCGCAGACGGTGTTGGCGGCGGAAGATCCTGCCGCCCTCATGACGGACTGAAATTCAGCCGGCTCGGCGGGTGGCGATCACCGCCGCCCCCACGATCATCAAGGCCGCCAGCCCGATCGAAGGACTGGGCATCTCACCCCGCACCAGCAGCAAGGTCAGCGTCGAGAGCAGCGGCGTGAGAAAGCTCAGCACGCCGATCTGCCGTGCATCGCCGCGCTTGAGCGCAGCGTCCCACAAAAAGAATGCGCCCCCGAGTGGACCCAGGCCCAGAACGGCGATCAGCAGCAGGTCCCGGGTGGAGAGCGACACGGCGGGTTCCAACAGCGCATGGCACAGCAGCGAGAGCATGCCCGAGAGCAATGCGAAGCCGCCGATGGCCGCGGTGGGGAAGGCGCGCACGCGCTTCGTCATCAGCGAATAGCTGGCCCAGATGAAGGCCGAGGCCAGCGCTGGAAGGTACCCCCAGGCCCAGGCGGTGTTGCCTGTACTTTCCGCGCCGCCCAGGATGGCCAGCGCCGCGCCTGCAAAGCCCAGCAAGGCGGCAAAGACGTGTCGCGCCCCGAGCACCACCCCCGGCAGGAACAGCGGCGCCATCACCACGATGCCCAGCGGCCAGAGGTAGTTGACCAGGTTGGCCTGCACCGGAGGCGCGTGGCGCAGCGCGATGAAGAGCAGGAAGTGAAAGCCGAACAGGCCGTAAACCCCGAGCGCCAATGTGCTCGCCGGCACGCGCCACTGGCGCAGGTTGAAGCGCGAGAGCGGCAGGGCGATCAGGCTGCCCACCAGCAGCGACAGGCCGGTCAACAGAAAGGGAGGCACATGGGACAAAGCGACCCCCAGGGCGGCCAGCGAAGCCCACAGCGCGATGGCGCCCAAGGCGAGGAGGTTGGCGTTCATGCGGGTGAGGTTACTGCGGCGCGCCGTCGAGGGGCGCGGGCCCGCCGTCGCGCCACGCGCGTCTTCAGCCTCGATTGCGGCGTTGGGCTGCGGTGAGTGCCGAGGGTGAGCGGTAACCGCTGCGGCGTGCAACTTCGGCCACGCTCAGCCCTTGCGCTCGCCACTCGCGCGCCTGCTGCAGTCGGAGTTCCCTCAGCCACTGCTGGGTGCTTTGCCCGCGTTCGTCGCGGCAGCGCGCGGCCAGTTGCGCGGCACTCAGGTGCGTGCGCGCCGCGAGCTCGGCCACCGTCGTGCGAGGACCGCCTGCGAGTGCCCAATCGGCGAGGGCGTCCCAGTCGATCGCACGGCGCGGCCGGACCGGTTGAAGCGCACTTGTGGGCGACCAGGCTTCGAGCAGCAGCGCCGGGCCAAGTTGTTGCGCGCGTGGCAACTGTTCTTTGCAGGCCTGTGCAAGGTAGTGGGCCAGGCAGAGCGATGCTGGTTGCGGCGCCGACCCGACGCGGGCCCAGTCGCTGTTGTGGCTGTCGAGCACCAGGCAGCGCGCGCCGACGCAGGCTTCAAAGTCGTGGCGCTCACCGGGCGGTACCACGCAGCCGTCACCTGCGGCGATGCGTTGTCCGCGCCCGGCCACCTCGAGTTCAAGCACACCATCCAGGCCGATCAGGATCTGGAAATGGTCGTGGTCGTGGCTGCCGTGTGAGGCGCCATAGTTGCGCACGCTGAGAGCGTCGCGCGCAGCAGACATGTCACTCCACCGAGGTCGGATTCAGCACGCCGTGGGCTTGCTGATCGGCGTGGTACGAGCTGCGCACCATGGCGCCCACGGCGGCGTGGGTGAAGCCCATCTTGTAGGCCTCGGCCTCGAACATCTTGAAGGTGTCGGGGTGCACGTAGCGGCGCACCGGCAGGTGGTGGCCGCTGGGCGCGAGGTACTGGCCGATGGTGAGCATGTCGATGCCGTGTGCGCGCATGTCGCGCATCACCTCGAGGATCTCTTCATCGGTTTCGCCAAGGCCAACCATCAGGCCGCTTTTGGTCGGCACGTGTGGAAACAGCGCCTTGAACTTCTTGAGCAGGTTCAGGCTGAACTGGTAGTCGGAGCCCGGGCGCGCTTCCTTGTAGAGGCGCGGCACGGTCTCCATGTTGTGGTTCATCACGTCGGGCGGCGCGGCCTTGAGGATCTCCAGTGCGCGGTCGTCGCGGCCGCGGAAGTCGGGTACCAGCACCTCGATCTGCGTCTGCGGCGACAGGGCGCGCGTCTTCTCGATGCAGGCGACAAAGTGGCCCGCGCCGCCGTCTCGCAGATCGTCGCGGTCCACGCTGGTGATCACCACGTACTTCAGCTGCAGCTGCGCGATGGTCCTGGCCAGGTTGTCGGGTTCGTTGACGTCCAGCGGATCCGGGCGGCCGTGGCCCACATCACAGAACGGGCAGCGGCGCGTGCACTTGTCGCCCATGATCATGAAGGTGGCCGTGCCCTTGCCGAAACACTCGCCGATGTTGGGGCAACTGGCCTCCTCACACACCGTCACCAGCTTGTTGGTGCGCAGGATGTCCTTGATCTCGTAGAAGCGGGTGGTCGGGCTGCCGGCCTTGACGCGGATCCACTCGGGCTTCTTGAGCACCTCGGCCGGCACGATTTTGATGGGGATGCGTGATGTCTTGGCCTGGCTCTTTTGCTTGGCCGTGGCATCGTAGCTGGCGGCGGGCTGGGCTTCGCGCACGGTGGTGTCTGCAGCAGGGGTGTCGGTCGGGTTCATGGCGGCGGCGCGGGAGGCGCTTGGAGTCGGGGTTGGTCAGGGTGACAAGGAGGCGCCGAGCTTCTGGCTCAACACATGCGCGGCCTCGTCCCAGGAAACCGCCACACCGATTGTAGAAAGATCCACCGTTTGCAGACCCGTGTAGCCACACGGGTTGATGCGCTGGAAGGGTTGCAGGTCCATCGCCACGTTGAGCGCCACACCGTGGTACGTGCAGTGGCGGCTGACCTTGATGCCGAGTGCAGCGATCTTGCCCAGGCCGGTGAAATCGGGAGTCGGTGCTGGTTCGCCGGGCAAGCGCCGCTGCGGCCGCTGCGGCAGCACGGCGTGGCTGAACGGATCCTCCAGACGCACATCGATACCCGGTGCTCCTGCCACGCGGTGACCCGTGACCTCGAAAGCGGCGAGCGTGCGGATCACGGCCTCTTCGACCTGAAGACGAATTCCTTGACGTAGTAGCCCGCGCGTTGGAGGTCGACCAACGGATAGGCAACAACCTGGCCCGGGCCGTGGAAGGTCACCTGCCCACCGCGGTTGGTCTGCACCACGGGAATGTCGCCAGGGGCCAGCAGGTGGTCTTCGCGGCCTGCCAGTCCTTGTGTGAAGACCGGTGGGTGTTCGCAGATCCAGAGCTCATCGCTCGTTCCGGCCGTGCGTTCGGTCGTGAAGGCCTGCATGGCCTCATAGGTCGTGTCGTAATCCACCCGACCCAGGAAGCGGATGTTCACAGGACGATCTTGACCATGGGGTGTGTGGTCAGCGTGCGGTACAGCTCGTCGAGCTGTTCCCGGCTGGTCACGTGCACGCTCAGGGTGAGGCCCATGTAGTTGCCTGCCTTGCTCGGGCGCTGCTCGACGGTGCTGGCGTTGAAGGTGGCATCAAAGGCACTGGCCACGTGCACCATGGCCTCGACGAAGCCCGCGACATTCGCACCCATCACCTTGATGGGGAACTGTGTCGGGTACTCGATAAGCGATTGTTCGGGTGGAATGTCGCGGGGTTGTTCCATCGTGGTTCTCCGTTTCGGACTGACGCGTCGGCCCCAGCTGGAAGCAAGCGTGAAACGATTATCGGCTGCTGCACCTGCGCTGAAAGGAAAAGCTCCGCCCAGCCTTGACGGAGCCATGGGGTTTCTACGTATAATCAGCGGCTTTGCGAATGTCGCCCAACGTAACCTGTCTGTAACCATCCATGTCGACAATGCAACGCGTCGATTCGGAGCCGCAGACTCAGGTCGACGGGCCAGATGGTGAGCAAGAGAGCGAATTCAAGCCGCTGACGCGCCAGGAGGCACGACAGTGGCGAGCCCGCCAGCCAAGCCTGTCTTTGTGGCGGTTGGTGGGTTTGCAGTTGGCGGTGGGGTTGTCCGCAGGCATGTTGGTCTGGTTGTTCACGCAATCGGCTTCGGTGGCTGTGTCGGTTTTGTACGGCGCGGCATCCGTGGTGCTTCCTTCGGCTTTGATGGCCTATGGGTTGACATCCAGTGCCTTGGGTCGACTGCTGGCGGGTCATGCGCACGCTGCCTTCGCTGGATTTTTGTTGTGGGAGGGGGTGAAGGTTCTGCTGGTGGTGGCCATGTTGTGGTCGGCGCCACGAATCGTCCCCGAGCTGAATTGGCTGGGCCTGTTGGCTGGCCTCGTGTTGGTTCTCAAGGTGTACTGGTTTGGATTCTGGATCCAGACCCGGCGCGCAAATCTAAACGGTTGAATTTCCGACAAATCGGTGCAAACGAACATGGCAACTGAAGGCAGCGCTTTGACCCCCGGCGAGTACATCCGCCACCACCTGGTTCATTTGACGAACAAAAAACAAACGTCGATCGTCGACTTCTCGGTCATCAACATCGATTCGGTGATCGTGAGCACTCTCATGGGTGCATTGGTTTGCTTTGTGCTGTGGCTTGCCGCTCGAAAGTCCACCGCAGGCGTCCCTGGCCGTTTCCAGGCGGCGGTGGAAATGTTGGTTGAGATGGTCGACAGCCAGGCCAAGGCTGTCATCCACAACGCCCACAGCCGCAAGCTGGTCGCGCCTCTTGCGCTGACTGTGTTCGTCTGGATCTTCATGATGAACTTCATGGACATGCTGCCGGTCGACCTGCTGCCCTCCATCTGGCATGTGGCCGGTCCGGCCATGGGTTACCCCGACTATTTGCGCGTCGTGCCCACCGCCGATCTCTCCACCACGCTTGGCCTGTCCGTCTCCGTGCTTCTGATGTGCCTGTTCTACAACATCAAGATCAAGGGCATTGGCGGCTGGACGCACGAGCTCGTCACGGCGCCTTTCGGCACCAGCAAGAACCCCATCTGGGCACTGCTGCTGGGCTTGGTCAACTTCCTGATGCAAATGATCGAGTTCGTGGCCAAGACGGTCTCCCACGGCATGCGGTTGTTCGGAAACATGTTCGCGGGTGAGTTGGTCTTCATGCTGATTGCGCTGTTGGGTGGCTTTGCCTCCCTTTCGCTGGGTGGTGGACTCTTCTTCGTCGGACATGTGATCGCAGGCACGGTTTGGACCTTGTTCCACATTCTGGTCATCACCTTGCAGGCGTTCATTTTCATGATGCTGGCCCTGATTTATCTCGGGCAGGCGCATGACGCTCACTGAGTGGCGCGGCCTGTCCTCGCTCTGAGTTCTCGTTTCTCTCTTTCCTTTTTTCAACTTTCGTTCATCTCATAGGAGTCATCATGGAAAACGTTCTGGGTCTTGTCGCA
>JANPKR010000162.1:0-3028 GCA_031426175.1 Hydrogenophaga sp.
GTTGGGGCCTTCCGGGTTCACATAGATCAGGCCCATCTGCACGGCGCCCAGCGGGTTCTCGAGTTCGCGGTCACCGGTGTAGCGCTCGTCGCCCATCCACTCGGACTCGGGGCCCCAGTAAATTTCTTCGGGTTCCCACACGTCGGCACGGCCACCAGCGAAGCCGAAGGTCTTGAGGCCCATGGAGTCCAGCGCCACGTTGCCGGCAAGGATCATCAGATCGGCCCACGAGAGCTTGTTGCCGTACTTCTGCTTGATGGGCCACAGCAGGCGGCGCGCCTTGTCGAGGTTGCCGTTGTCGGGCCAGCTGTTGAGCGGCGCAAAACGCTGCGTGCCGGCGCCGGCACCGCCACGGCCGTCGGCGATCCGGTAGGTGCCGGCGCTGTGCCAGGCCATGCGGATGAAGAAGGGACCGTAGTGGCCGTAGTCGGCGGGCCACCAGTCCTGGGAGTCGGTCATCAGGGCGTGCAGGTCCTTGACCACGGCATCCAGATCCAGACTCTTGAAGGCTTCGGCGTAGTCGAAATCTTCGCCCATGGGGTTGGTCAGCGGGGAGTGCTGGTTGAGCAGTTTGACGTTGAGCTGGTTGGGCCACCAGTCGGCGTTGGTGGCGGAACCGGCCACGGCGTTTTTGGGTGTGCCGCTGGAAAACGGGCATTTGGCTTGGTCTGACAAGGTGAGCTCCTTCGGTGTTGTCGGATCGGGTGAACCGTGACTTTAGGCAAGGAAGATGAAAGCTTCAATGCAATTCTCCCAATGAAACCCATAGCCACCGGGCCGATGAATCCCGGTTCAACGGGGCGGTGTGCCGGGCAGCAGCGCCTTGGCGGCCTCGATGCGCAGCGCCATGGGCACGGCGGGGTCGTTCATCACAGCCAGCAAAAAGCTGCGCGGATCTTTTGGCGTGAGACGGGTCTCTGCTGATGGAGCGCTGGCTGGCGGCAAAGTTTCTTCCGGCAACCAGCGCTCCAGCGCGGCCTGCAGCTCGGCAGGCTTGATGCACTTGAGACGCGACAACAGGTCGGCCTGGTTGTCCTCGCCGGGCGGCAGGTCCAGCGACGGGTCGTCGGCAAACACGGCCGCCAGATCGGAGCTGACGAACGCCGACCATTGCCCTGAGTCGGCTTGCAGCGCCGGCACCAGCCGCGTGTGTCCGGCCTGCGAGGGCGAGAGCGTGATGCGCCCGGGCGCCACCGCGCTCAGGTAACGCAGACGAAGCAGCTCCAGGAAAACCTGTGCCTGCGCCACCGTCACGGGTTGTGCCAGCGAAAACCACAGCTGGTAGCCGTCGTCCCCGCACACCGCGATGGCGGGCGCGGGCAGCTCCAGGTCGGCCTGCACGCCTTGCCACACGCGGCTCATGGCGTCCCAGTCGGCGGGCCGCGCCAAGCCCAGCACCAGGGCGCGCGTCAGACCATGGGTATCGAACAGGCGAGACTCGTCAACGGTATTCCCGCCCTCGGCCGGTGGGCAGAGGTAGAGGCGTGAGAGTTCGGTGTGCAGTCGGCCCATGGTGTCAGCGGCGGATGCGGTGACCGGTCTTGAACACCCACCACACCACGCCCAGGCAGGTGAACATGAACGCGAGTGTCATGCCGGTGCTCACCGCAATGTGCACGTCGGCCGCGCCGTAGAAGGCCCAGCGCAGCCCGCTGATGAGGTAGACCACCGGGTTGAACAGCGACACCGTCTGCCACAGGGGCGGCAGCATGTTGATGCTGTAGAACGCACCGCCCAGGAAGGTGAGCGGGGTGATGATGAGCAGCGGAATCACCTGCAGTTTCTGGAAGCTGTCGGCCCACAGGCCGATGATGAAACCGAACAGGCAGAAGGTGATGGCGGTGAGGATGAGGAAGCCCACCATCCACACCGGGTGCGCCACTTCATACGGCACGAACACGCGCGCCGTGAGCAGGATCAGCAGGCCCAGCGTGAGGCTCTTGGTGGCCGCCGCACCCACATAACCCAGCAGCACCTCGACCCAGTTCACCGGTGCGCTCAGCAGCTCGTAGATGGTGCCCGACCACTTGGGCATGTAGATGCCGAACGCCGCGTTGGAAATGCTCTCGCTGAGCAGCGAGAGCATGAGCAGGCCGGGGATGATGTAGGCGCCGTAGCTCACGCCGTCGATGTCGCCCATGCGCGAGCCGATGGCCGAGCCGAAAACAATGAAGTAAAGCGAGGTGCTGAGCACCGGCGCGATGATGCTCTGGGCCCAGGTGCGCAGGGCACGGTTCATTTCGAACCGGTAAATAGCCTTCACGGCGTGAAAGTTCATGCGGTCACCGCCTTCGTTTCATGGACCAGGCTGACGAAGATGTCCTCCAGCGAACTCTCGCTGGATCGCAGGTCCTTGAAGTGGATGTTGTTGTCGGCCAGGGCGCGCAGCAGCTCGGCGATGCCGGTGTCGTCCTTCTGCGCGTCGAAGGTGTAGGTGAGGGCGTGGCCGCCCTCGGTGATTTCGAGTGCCCACGGTGCGAGAGCATGGGGAACCGTCTCGATGGCCTGCTGCAGCGTGAGCGTGAGCTGCTTCTTGCCCAGTTTGCGCATGAGCACGTGTTTGTCTTCCACCAGGATCAGCTCACCCTTGGCGATCACGCCGATGCGGTCGGCCATGTCTTCGGCTTCCTCGATGTAGTGCGTGGTGAGGATGATGGTGGTGCCCGCTTCGCGCAGCGCGCGCACCATGCGCCACATGTCGTGGCGCAGCTCCACGTCAACCCCCGCGCTGGGTTCGTCCAGGAACAGGATCTTGGGCTCGTGCGAGAGCGCCTTGGCGATCAGCACCCGGCGTTTCATGCCACCCGAGAGCGCCATGATCTTGCTGTCCTTCTTGTCCCAGAGCGAAAGGTCCTTGAGGATCTTCTCGATGTAAGCCGGGTTGGGTGCCTTGCCGAAGAGGCCGCGGCTGAAGCTCACCGTGGCCCACACGGTTTCAAACGAATCGGTGTGCAACTCTTGTGGCACCAGGCCAATGGCGGCGCGCGCAGCGCGGTAGTCGCGCACAGTGTCATGGCCGTCGGCGATC
>JANPKR010000163.1:0-13457 GCA_031426175.1 Hydrogenophaga sp.
GCAAACAGCCAGTCCCACACATTGCGGCGCGCGAAGTAGCTGGGCTCCAGGCCGTGGCCACCCCGGTCTTTTTTCAGTTCGATGGTCTGGTTCGCGGCGGCGGTATTCATGCTGGCACCTTCAACAACTGGGTCTTCAAAAGTTCAAACTCGCGGTCGGCTTCCATCGTCTTGCGGTTCGACGACAAGGCCATGGTGGCCGTGGATGACTGGTCGGCTGAAGGTGCGAGCCACACCCACAAGCGGCGCTCACGCACATAGAGCATGGCGAATACGCCCACGATCAGCAACAGGCAGCCCAGATAGACGATGCTCTGGCCCGGTGCACGCGCGACCTGAAACACGCTGGCCTGAACGTGCGTGAAGTCCTTGAGCTGGAATGTCATGGGTGCGGGATAGAAAAAGGTATCGCTCAGGCTGATCACGGCCTGCGTCATGAACTGTTGGGTGGCGTCGTTGCGCTCCACCGGCGCTAGACCAGCACGCTCGCGGCTGATCTGCAGCAGCTCAAACAGCGTGCCATTCAAGATGCGCACAAGCACCTCGCTGGCGCGCTCGCGCTCAGCCTGCGGCACATTGTTTTCAAGAAAATTCGACACGGCCTGCAAGCCGCCCTGCACCAAAGGCTTGGTGGTGGCCGCGTCATTCACCGCGGCAACGGGCGCAATCTGCGCGGCGGGCTCGACCCCGGCAAACAGGGCGAGTGCTCGTGTGGCCGAGGCCACCAAGGCTTCGGCCAGTTCCGGGCGTCCATCTTCCACCGCTGACAATGCGTAGCGGCGTACAGCGAGCTCGCGCATCTGCGGGTCATCGAGCGCAGCGCGCAGACGCACGAAGCCGTCCATGCTGTCGTTCTCGTCCACCGGAATGCGCAGGTAGCGAAACGGCTCGGACGGCGTTTCGCGCAGACCCAGCAGGTACATGCGGGCACCCTCGATTTCCATTGGAAGCATGTAGTTGTGGTACTCCACCGCCTGGCCGGCGGCGTCTCGCAGCTTGTAGGTGATGCTCGGACCCACATTGCGCAAGGTCTTTTCGGTGGTGGTCTTGTGACCACTGCCCAATCGGCTCTCGATCGAGCTGCGCAGGTCGACCTTGCGCACATCAACGCCCGCCGCCGGGTTCACGCCGGCGAAGTTCTCCACGTTGATCGTGCGCAGGCCGGTGTACTCCAGCACCAGCTTGTCGTCACCGTTGCTCAAAGCGCTCGAACCGCCGATGGTGCCTTCAATCTCGAAGGGGCGCGTGGGCCGGTTCAACGGCACGGCCTGCAGTTTCACGCGCGAGCCACCGTCGTCAAAGCTCGACTGGTAGATGTTGATGCCGCGGTGGCTCGCCGGGTGGTTAACCTCCACGCGCGCTTCCTTCTTCTCGCCGGTCTCGAAATCGGTGATGACGATATCGCTGGCGAAAAGCTTGGGCATGCCGGTGTCGTAGTACTCGACGATGAACTTCTTCAGCTCTACCGAGAAAGGCAGGTCTTGCAGCAACACGCCGGTGGGTTGGGCCAGGATGGCCGTGCTGGCGGTCGTGCCTTCGGTCACCAGCAAGTTGGCGCGGAAGGTCGGGTTGCTGGACGAGAGACGGTGCTGCACCGGCACATCGGCAATCAGCCCGCCACCGGTGAACGCAGACTTGCCGTTGAACCAGGTTTGCGCGCGCACCATGAGGTCGCCGTCAAGCAAGCCGCCAATGCACACCAGCACGATGGCGCTGTGGGCCGCGATGTAGCCGATCTTGTTGGCCGCGCCTGTCTTGGCCGCCACCATCCAACCCTGGCCTTGAGGCGTGTCGCGCGACTGCAGCTTGACCTTCCAGCCCGAACCCAGCAGGGTCTGGCCGATGCGGTTGGCCGCGGCCTGAGGCGTCTCAATCAGCGTGCTCTCGGCTCGGTGAGGGAAAGCCTTCAAGCTTTGCTCGCGGATGTTTTCCTTGTAGACCTTGAAGTCGGCCAGGATCTTGGGCGTGTTGCGGGCGATACAAAGGCTGGTGCTCACCACAAGGAAAGCCAGAATCAGCAGAAACCACCATGCGCTGTAAACCGAATACAAGTTGGCACTGGCAAACACATCGGCCCAGAACGGGCCAAACTGGTTGACGTAGTTGTTGAACGGTTCGTGCTGCTTGACCACCGTGCCGATCACCGAAGCGATGCATATGACGGTGAGCAGCGAAATCGAGAACCGCATCGACGACAGCAGTTCCACCGTCTCGCTGACGATGCGCGAGCCGGTGCGGATGTGCAGGCCTTGGGTGGAAACGGTCATGAAAAATGGGGAGAACGGTTCAACAAAAAGGGCGGCCCCGGTGAACCCGGAACACGCCCTGTTGTGATGCTGTTTTTCGCTGGCGGTTCAACGCCGGAGAGCCCTATTGCATTGTGCCGCTGAATATTATCGGTCGCTTATATCCCGGCAACAACAGAAGGGCAAAGCCCATGGGCGAAGGGTCAGCGCAACCCAGCGATGTAATCGGCGACCGCCTTGATTTCGCGGTCGTTCATCTTGGCGGCCACACCGGTCATCTGGATGTTGTTGGCACGGGTGCCGTCCCGGAAATGCTTGAGCTGGGTTTCCGTGTACTCGGCGTGCTGGCCCGACAGGCGCGGGTATTGCGCAGGAATGCCCGCGCCGTTGGGGCTGTGGCAGCCGGCGCAGGCTGCGATCTGGCGGTCGGGAATGCCGCCGCGGTAGATGCGCTCGCCCAAGGCGACCAGGTCCTTGTCGGTGGCAGCGCCGGGCGCGGCTTTTTGGGATGCGAGCCAGAAGCCGATGTTGCGCATGTCCTCGTCGGACAAGGCTGCGGAGAAGCCCGCCATGATGGCGTTGGCGCGCTTACCCGACTTGAATTCCTGCAGCTGCTTGACGAGGTACTCGGGGTGCTGCTGCGCCAACTTGGGGTTGGCGGGCGTGGTGGAGTTGCCATCTGCTGCATGGCAAGCCACGCAGGCCTGGCCGAACAACGCGGCGCCCTTGGCCAGGTCGGGTTTGACCGCCTGCGCCTGGACACTGAACGACAAAGCCACAGAAGCGGCGGCGCAAAGAAGGGAAACAGGCAATTTCATGACGGGACGGGCGTCGCAAGCGACGTGTTCAAGTTGAAGAATTTCGCGATCTGTCGGGTTACAGCCAATCGATTTTACAATGCGCTCTCGGGAAAACCCCCCAATGACCCAGAACCACACTCCAGCCAATACCCCTGCTTCTCCGTCCGCGGACGCCAAAAGCCCCCAAGCCCGGACACCCAACGCTGGAAAATCTACCGATTCGCTGAACCCGGACATCAAGATCGCGCACGGCTGGTTGCACACCGCCCGCTTTCTCACCACCGCCCCGCAACTCGAACACCTGCCACCCCTCACGGTGCCTGAGATTGCCTTTGTCGGCCGCTCCAACGCGGGCAAATCCACCTGCATCAACACGCTGACGCAGCAAAAACGCCTGGCATTCGCGTCCAAGACGCCGGGTCGCACGCAGAGCATCAACCTGTTCTCACTCGGCAAACAAGGTGTGACCGACGCTGTGCTGGCCGACTTGCCCGGGTATGGGTACGCGGCGGTGCCTCGAGAAGCCAAGCTGCGCTGGCAGCGCGTGATGGGCAACTACCTGCTCACGCGCGAGAACCTCAAGGGTGTGGTGCTGCTGATCGACCCGCGCCTGGGCCTCACGGAGCTTGACGACATCCTGCTCGAAGTGATCCGCCCGCGCGTGCAGGAAGGCCTGAAATTCCTGGTATTGCTCACCAAGTCCGACAAGCTCAACCACGCCGAAGCGCAAAAGGCGCTGTCGATTGCGCGACTGCAGTCGGGTGGCGGCGAGGCGAGACTCTTCTCGGCCCTGAAGAAAAAGGGTCTGGATGAAGTGGCCCAGATGCTTTGGCACTGGACGCACGAAGTCGGCCCCGCCGTGGCACCAGCGCCCTCGGTGGCCGAACCCGAAGACGAGCCACCCGCACTCGATTGATCGTGCGCGGGCCCACGGAGGCAGCCCGCCATGATCGACACCTTTCAACAAGCCCTGCCGCACGGCATCACGCTGAGTTGCCGCGCCGCTGGTGAACGCGGCCGGCCGGTGCTGCTGTTCCTGCACGGCTTTCCCGAAGCCGCGTTTGTGTGGGACGTCTTGCTCGCGCATTTCGCCCAACCCGAGCACGGTGGCTACCGCTGTGTGGCGCCCAACCTGCGCGGCTTTGAGCGGTCGAGCGCACCCACAGAAGTGGCTGCCTACCGCGCCAAACCGCTGGTTCAGGACCTCACCGCGTTGATCAAGGTCATCACCGAGGACAGCCCCACACCAGGCCAGCTGGCCTGCCTGGTCGCACACGACTGGGGCGGCGCCTTGGCCTGGAGCTTGGCCGCGCAGGCTCCAGAAGCCATGCGCCGGCTCGCCATCATCAACGCGCCCCACCCCGCCACTTTTCAGCGAGAGCTGGCGAATTCACCGGCGCAGCAGGCTTCCAGTGCGTACATGAACTTTCTCTCGCGGCCGGATGCAGCGTCTCTGCTCGCCGACAACGACTTTGCTCGCCTGTGGCCGTTCTTCACCAACATGGCGGCCGACAGCGGACCGATGGCCTGGCTGGATGAACCCACGCGAGAGCGTTATCGAGAGGTTTGGCGCCATGGCCTGCAGGGCCCCTGTGCCTACTACGCAGCATCACCGCTGCGACCGCCCACTGTCAGCGATCCCGGTGCGGCAGCCGTGCAACTGCCGCGAGAGCGGGTGATGGTGAATACGCCCACGCTGGTGGTCTGGGGATTGGGCGACACCGCCCTGCCCGAAGCTTTGCTGGACGGGCTGGACGACTTTGTGCCCGATCTGCGCATTGAGCGTGTGCCGGGAGCCACCCACTGGATCGTGCACGAGCAGCCACAGCAGGTGGCGGCGCTGATCGGCGCCTTCCTCAACGCATGACAGCACTTGCTCAGAGACCTGCGTAGAAGGAAGCCTCGCCCTCGGGCCGCGTCTTGAAGCGTTTGTGCACCCAGTAATACTGCTCGGGTGTTGCGCGGATGAAGCCTTCAAGGTACGTATTCATTGTGGCCGTGTCGACCTCCACATTGCCCGTGGGGTAGTTGGCCCAGGGCGAATGCACCGTCACCTCGTAGCCCTCTTTCGTCAATCGGCTGACCACCGGCACCACACGCGCCCGGGCCATGCGCGCAAACCGCGAGAGCGATGTGATCGTGGCAGTCTGCACGCCGAAGAACGGCACAAAGACAGAGTCGCGCGTTCCGTAGTCCATGTCGGGCAGGAGGTACATCGGCAGACCCTGCCGCAATGCGGCCACCAGCGGTTTGAGGCCCTGGCGCATGGCCACGATATGGGGTTCGCCGAAACGCTGGCGGCCTTGCGACATCCAGCGATCCACGTCGGCGTTGAGCTGCTCGGCGTAGATACCGCAGAAGCGTCGCTCGAGGTGCGCGGTCAGCCCGGTCCAGCCAGCGTCCATGCCCACAAAGTGGGGCGCGAACAGCACCGTGGGTTCGGTGCCGGCGAGCGCCTGCAGATCGCCGGTGAGCTTGAGGCGGCGGCGAACGGTTGCGTCGCTGGCCTCCCACAGCCAGCTGCGGTCCAGCCAGGCCTGGGCAAAGAACACGAAATGCTGGCGCACCGCGAGGTTGCGCTCGGCAGCGCTCTGCTTGGGGAAACACAGGCCCCAGTTGATGAGCGCGATGCGTCGGCGACGCGCTGCCACCAGGTACAACGCCTGACCCAGCATCCAGCCCATGGCACGCACCCACGACAGGGGCAGAACCGCCAGCAAGCGCATGAACACCACACCCAGTCGGTTGGCAATACCGCCGGGCGGCAATTGGTGAGCGGAGACGGGAATGGGGTCGGACATCAGCGCGATGGCGTTGGAAGCTTGTAGCGGTCATACGACCACAGATATTGCGCAGGGCATTCTCGCACCAGCGTTTCCATGGCTTGGTTGATCTGCAGCGCGGCCACCGCAGCGTCGTCATCCAGCAAGCCCAAAGGTCGCACGTGCACCCGAAAGCCCCGACCCCAGTTCAACCGCTCGCCCCAGCTCACCAGCACCTGCGTGCGGCCGCTGTGGGCGAGCCGCGCCGAAAGCGTCATGGTGTAAGCGTCCCGGTCGAAGAACGGGGCCCACACGCCCTGACCGGCCGGCGGCACCTGATCGGGCAACAAGCCGACGGCGTCGCCCGCCTTCAGTGCCTTGATGAGTTGTTTCACACCCGCCAGTGTGGTGGGTGCGGTGAGCAGGCCCGGGCGCTGGCGGGAAAGTGCCACCAGATCACGCAGCGCCGCCTGGCGCGCCGGGCGAAACAGCACCGTCATGGGATGCCGGTTGCCGAATCGTTGGGCGTAGGCCTGGGCGGTGATCTCAAAACAACCCAGATGCGGCGTGAGGAACAACACGCCCGAACCGCTCGCCTGCGCTGCCTCGATGTGCTCAGCACCTTGCCAGGCCACATGCACCGGCCGACCCAGCCACAGTCGAGGCAACTCGGCCACCATCTTGCCGGCCTCACCCACCGAATTGAGCGCCACCGCGTTGGAATAGCCGGCTTGCTTTGCATGCGCCAGCAGGCGGCGGCGGTAGCGGCCCGACAGCAGAAAGCTGGCCCAGCCCAGCACCCAGCCCAGCGCGTGCAAAACGGGCAGCGGCAACACGCTCAAGGCACGGAAAAGAAAGTGAACTAGCGAGGCCAAGGGGTTGGGAGGGATAAGGCCCCCGGCACAAGTGGTTCGGGGGTCGGGCAGGACAAGAACCTTGGTCTAAAATTCGTCCATCGCCGAGTTACTGAACTAATTGCGGGGCGATTCATAAATTCCGCTAAAGCGTTCGCCGAACTCTGACAGACCGGCAACGCCGATCAACCAACTTGGAGTTTAACCATGGCGAACGACTTTCTTTTCACCTCTGAATCCGTCTCTGAAGGCCACCCCGACAAGGTCGCTGACCAGATCTCCGACGCGATCCTGGACGCAATCTTCACGCAGGACCCCCGCAGCCGCGTGGCCGCCGAAACGTTGTGCAACACCGGTCTGGTGGTGCTGGCTGGCGAGATCACAACCAACGCGCATGTCGACTACATCCAGGTGGCGCGCGACACGTTGAAGCGCATCGGCTACGACAACACAGAGTACGGAATCGACTACAAGGGCTGCGCGGTGCTGGTGGCCTACGACAAGCAGTCCAACGACATCGCCCAAGGCGTGGACCATGCGTCAGACGACCACCTGAATATCGGCGCTGGCGACCAGGGCCTGATGTTCGGTTACGCCTGCGACGAAACGCCAGAGCTCATGCCTGCGCCCATCTATTACGCGCACCGCCTCGTGGAGCGCCAGGCCCAGCTGCGCAAGGACGGCCGCCTGCCTTTCCTGCGACCCGATGCCAAGAGCCAGGTGACCATGCGCTACGTGGACGGCAAGCCGCACAGCATCGACACCGTGGTGCTGTCCACCCAGCACAGCCCAGACCAGAGTGAAACGCCCACCAAGATGAAAGCCTCGTTCAATGAAGCCATCATCGAAGAGATCATCCGCCCGGTGTTGCCCAAAGAGTGGCTGAAAGACACGAAGTTTTTGATCAACCCGACCGGGCGCTTCGTCATCGGTGGCCCGCAGGGCGACTGCGGCCTGACCGGACGCAAGATCATCGTGGACACCTACGGCGGCGCCTGCCCGCACGGCGGCGGCGCTTTCTCGGGCAAGGATCCCAGCAAGGTGGACCGCTCAGCCGCCTACGCTGCGCGCTACGTCGCCAAAAACATCGTCGCCGCTGGCTTGGCCAAGCAGTGCCAGATCCAGGTGGCTTACGCCATCGGTGTGGCCCGTCCGATGAACGTGACGGTTTACACGGAAGGCACCGGCGTGATTCCCGACGAACAGATCGCAGCCCTGGTGAATGAATACTTTGATCTGCGTCCCAAAGGCATCATCCAGATGCTGGATCTGCTGCGCCCCATCTACACCAAGACCGCGGCCTATGGCCACTTTGGCCGCGAAGAACCCGAGTTCACCTGGGAGCGCACCGACCGCGCCGCCGCCCTCAAGAAGGCTGCCGGCCTGTAAGTATTCACTTACAAGCCGACAAAAAAGCCCCGGTGCGTGAGCCCTGGGGTTTTTTTTCGTCGGAGACTCCCGTGGTTCACCCTGCAATCCGGTGATCGAACCCGGCTGAATTTTTGCCGCCAGCGACCGATAAAGAAGCACAAGCAGTTTTTTGCCCCGATCCGAACCGACCAGGAGCCCTCCACCATGGACACCTCTGCAATGACCTCCGAGCAGCAGCTGGCACCCATCACCGACGAACTGCTGGCCGCCCTGAGCGCCGCCCGCGCCCTGTATGACAACGCTCCCTGCGGATTGTTGGCGCTGGACGCCGAGCTGCGCTGCATCAACATCAACCAGACCTTGCTGGACTGGTTGGACGCGGACCGCGACGAGGTGGTGATGTTCAGGAAGCTCACCGATCTGACCGCCCCCGCCTCGCGTGCCCCTGCTTCCATGCATGTGGAGCAACTGCTGATCAGCGGGCGCACGGAACCATTGACGCTGTCGCTGTGCCGAGGCAACGGTGACTTTCTGCAAGCCCGGCTCACGTCCACCGCCGTCTACGACGCCGAAGGTCGCTTCCTGCACACCAGCACCATGGTGACCGATCTGGGCAACGTGCCTGCCAGCCACACCGCCGACGCACCGCAAGACGCCATCTTGCGCAGTATCACCAACCGCATTCCGGCCCGGCTGGCCTACTACGACAAGAACCTGATTTGCCGTTTTGCCAACGCCGCACATGCCCAACGCTACGCCAAAGAGCCAGAAGAGATGGTGGGCTCACACTTGAGCGAGGTGGTGCGCCCCGAGGTGCTGCCTGAGATCATGCCGCGCGTGCTGGCCACGCTCGGTGGGCAGGCGCAGAACTTTGAAGCCGAGCGCACCGCTGCCGACGGCGGGCGCAATTACTTCGAGATCAACTACCTGCCCGACGTTCAGAACGGTGAGATCGAAGGTCTGTTCATCGAGCTGCACGACATCACCGAGCGACGGCGCACCGAAGAGTTTGTGTTGCACGCCAACCAGGACCTGGAAGACCGCGTGCGCGAGCGCTCCGAGGAGCTGTTTGCCAGCGAGCAGCGCTACCGCCTGATGGTCGATGCCATCCAGGACTACTGCATTTACTTTGTGGACGAGGCCGGTGCGGTGACCGACTGGACCGAGAGCGCCCAGCGCCTTCACGGCCACCAGCGAGCGCAGATCATCGGCCAGCCGTATGAGACGCTCATGTGCAGCGACAACGCGGGTGAAGACGAGGTGGATCCCAGTCAGGTATTGCGCCTGGCCAAGGAGCACGGGCAATGGGAATCGCGCGGCTGGCGCCTGCGCGAGGACGGTTCGCGCTTCTGGGCACACACCGTGCTCACAGCGCTGCGCAACGAGGCCGGCGAGTTGCAGGGTCTCTCCAGCATCACGCGCGACATGACCGCGGCCAAGAGCCTGGAGGACGTGATGAACGACCTCAACCGCGAGCTGGAGAAACGCGTGGCCGAACGCACGCAACAGCTGGTGGCGGCCAACAAGGATCTGGACGTGTTTTCGCACATGGTGTCGCACGACCTTCGTGCGCCGCTGCGCCACATCGCCAGTTTCGTGAGCCTGCTGCAGGAGCAGACCGGGGAGTCCACCGACAACCTCGCCCGCCAGTACCAGACCTCGATCGCCAAGGCGGCCAAGCGCATGAGCCTGATGATCGAAGGCTTGCTGGAATACGCACGGCTGGGTCGCGTGGCGCTGGAATCCCAACCGGTTCCACTGACTCCCTTGCTTCACGGCGTGGTGGCTCACCTGAAACAGGAAAACCCGAACCGCAACATCGAATGGTCGATCGAACAGGACCTGCCCATGGTGCGTGGCGATGCCATGCTGCTGGCCCAGGCCTGGGGGAACCTGCTCGACAACGCGGTCAAGTACACCGCCAAGCGCAGCGATGCGGTCATCAAGGTGGGCTGGAAGGTCAACCCGCTGGGCGGCCGCACCTTCTTTGTGAGCGACAACGGCGCTGGCTTCGACATGGAGAAAGCGCACAGCCTGTTCGTGATGTTCCAGCGCCAGCACCATTCGATGGACTTCGAAGGCACAGGCACTGGCCTGGCCCTTGCGCAGCGCATCATCGACCGCCATGGCGGTCGCATCTGGTCGGAGACAGCGCCGGGTGCTGGCTGTACCTTCTACTTCACGCTGCCGCTGGAGACTGTGGAGCCCGAGCTGGCTTTCCCGGAATCGTCGATGGCCGAACTCACGGTGTGAGGCGAGCTGCTCGGCAGTGGGGATGCGCGCCGATAATTCGAGCGTGAATTCCACCGACCTGATTCCCATCCCACTTTTTTCCTTGCAAGGCCGCGTGGCCTTGGTCACCGGCGCCAGCCGAGGCCTGGGCCTGGCCATGGCCACCGCGCTCGCCAATCACGGCGCCGATGTCTGGCTCAACGGGCGAGACGCCGACAAGCTGCGCGAAGCGGTGGACCACGCGAACGCCGCCGGCCATGGTGCCCATCTCCACGCCCTGCCGTTTGATGTGACCAACGAGGCAGCGGCCACATTGGCCGTGGACCATGTGCTGGCCGAGAGCGGACGCCTGGACATCCTGATCAACAACGTGGGGCAGCGCCGGCGGCAGCCGCTGGAGCAACTGCCCGCCCAGGCCCTGCGCGATCTGCTGGAGGCCAACCTCTTGTCGGCCTGGCACCTGTGCCGCGAGGCCGCCCGGCCCATGCGGGCGCAAGGGTTCGGCCGCATCATCAACGTGACGTCCATCGCCGGGCCGATTGCGCGCGCCGGCGACGCCGCTTACACCACCAGCAAGGGCGCGCTCGAAGCCCTCACCCGCGCCTTGGCCGCCGAACTTGGCCCGCTAGGCATCAACGTCAACGCCATCGCGCCGGGTTTTTTTGCCACCGAGGCCAACGCCGCCATGACAGGCGACGAAAAGACGTTGGCCTGGCTGCAGCAACGCACTTCGCTCGGCCGCTGGGGCCAGGCCGACGAGATCGCCGGCGCCGCCGTGTTCCTCGCCTCACCGGCGGCCAGCTACGTGACCGGGCACACGCTGGCGGTGGACGGCGGCTACCTCGCCCATTTCTGAAGCCGGAAGGCGATTCAAGCCGCCTGGGGCAGGTGCAGCACCACCTTGCGCGGGTCTTCTGCGAGCCGGTCCAGCGCGTCGTGCAGGCGATCCATCAAGCGCGCATCGTCCACCGACCCATCCGCCTCGTCGGGCATGGCGGCTGACACCAGGCGAAAACGCAAGGCCAGATCTGATGGCAGCTGGGGCACCCGCCCCAGACCTTTGGCCACGATGTGCTGGCCCAGCAGCTTGAGGTCCTCGGGGCCTTCGACCAGCACCGCGAAGCGGGTTTCGGTGATGCGACACACCGTGTCCACTTCGCGTACCACGGCAGAGAGCCGCGAAGCGCTCACCACCAGCGCCCGGTCCCCCGCCTCGCGCCCTTCGCGCTCGACGATGTCGGAGTGATTGGACAGCTCCACCAGAACCAGTCCGAAGCGGTGGCCGTAACGGCGCGCGCGTCGCAGGGCATCGCGCAGGCGCAGCATCAGCACCGGTGAAATCGTCAGACCCGTCAAGGGGTCGGTGCTTTCGATCGCACGCAGGCGGGCGCGGTTCTCACTGAAGTCCTTGGCGCGGCGGTGCAGGATGTAGAGCAACAGCGGGATCTCGATCGCCGAACCGATCAGGACGGCGTATTGCGTTGCCCAGCTGTCCGGCAACACACCGGCGCTGCGCAGCGCCGGGAAGGGATAAGCCAGGTGCACCGGCAGGAAGCCCAACGCCATCCAGCCCGCGTAGGTTTCGCCACGGCGCCAGGTCCAGATGCACAGACCAAAGCTCAACAGCACCGACAGCAGGCCGTAGAAGTTAAGCACGATGAACGCAGGCCGATTCAGCAGCAGCAGGTAGACCGCCGGGAACAACAAGCCGAAGACCGACCACGCGAGCACGAAACGGTCGACCCTGGGGCTGTGCCGCGAGACCACGCAGACCTCACGCACAAACCAGATGCCCGAGGCCGTCAGCCAGAGCATGAACACGGCCGGTGCCGCGTCGTTCCAGGCGGCGTGATCGGGCCAGAAAAACAAGCCGCCGACCCCGGTGAAAGCGGCCTGGAAACCCAGCATGCAGGCCACATAACAGCAGTAAGCGACGAATGCCCGGTCAGCGTACAGACGCGCATGCACCCAGCCGATGAAGAGCACCAGCGACCCGAATCCCAGGTAGCCACCGACCATGAGGAAGGTCCATTGACGCTTTTCTTGCAGCTGCCGCTCATCCAGCAAGCTCAGGCGCGGACTCAGCGGGGCTGGCTGATTCTCCAGCCGCAACCAAACCGGGCCGGTGGCTCGGGGGTCGAGCAAGAACACTGGCGTCTGGTCAGGGTGGTCCCACTGGGACACGGGCAGATGGTCACCAGCACGCTGAACCGTCCATCCGCCGGACGGGTTGGGTGTGTAAAGGGTGGCCCGATTGGTGAAGGCCGCAGCGCTCAGCATGAGATACCAGCGGCGCGAGGAGTCGCGCGGTGGCAGCTGCAGATGCAACCACAGCGCTCCGCCGTCGAGCTCGAAACTCTGGTGGTTCTGCGTGGCGGCCAAGTCAGCGACCGGGCGCCGAGACACTTCGTCGATCTCCACACGGCCAGACGCATCTATCCAGTGGCGCGTCTGAAGCGTGACGTCGGTTTCGCCAGGCTCGGCTCGGGCAAGTTCCGGCCACATCGCCAACCAGAGACCGAGCAAAGCCACGGCCAGTCCCACCAGCTGACGGAACGGGAAAGCAAAAAAAGGGGCCGGATCGGGTGAGTGGGTTTGTCGATCCATGTCGGGATCGTAAGCGTTCAAACTGTCAGCCCGCCCAGGGGCCCGGGCGAAAAAATGCCGGGTGACCTTGTAAACACCCCAGAGCGCCCTTATCATTAGCACTCGCTGGGGATGAGTGCTAACAAATTGTCCCCAAGTGATCGGCGGCGTCTTTCGGCCTCAAACCGGCACCGCCGACCTGAATCCCTTTCCCATCTGTTCCAACTCCAGGAGATGCAATGAACCTTCGTCCTCTCGGCGATCGCGTGATCGTCAAGCGCATTGACAGCGAAACCAAAACCGCTTCCGGCATCGTCATCCCCGACGCCGCCGCTGAGAAGCCCGACCAGGGCGAGATCCTGGCGGTGGGTCCTGGCAAGAAAAACGACAAAGGCGAACTGTCCGCCATGAACGTCAAGGTCGGCGACCGCGTTCTGTTCGGCAAGTACAGCGGTCAGACCGTCAAGGTCGACGGCAATGAGCTGCTGGTGATGAAAGAAGACGACTTGTTCGCAGTCGTTGAGAAGTAATTCTTCCCTTTTCATTCCTTTTAACTGAATTCCGGAGAAATCAACATGGCAGCAAAAGACGTCATTTTCGGCGGCGA
>JANPKR010000164.1:0-19143 GCA_031426175.1 Hydrogenophaga sp.
GCCCTGTGTGTGGCCGCCGGCCTTGAAAAGCCACCCATCCTGGGCCTGCCGAGCGCACCGACCTCGCGCGAGAACAGCCGCTTCACGCCCGAACGCTCGCTGGGCGACGGTGAGCAGCTCATGCTCATCGGGCAGGCCGGCGAAACCACGGTCTCGCACACGCTGGAAGTGATCCACACCCCCGGCCATGCAGCCAATCACCTGTGCCTCTTGTTGGTGGAAGACGGCCTGCTGTTCACCGGCGACCACATCCTCAATGGCAACACCACGGTGATCGACCCGCCCGACGGCAGCATGGGGGCCTACCTGGATTCGCTCGACAAGCTGGCCGAGCGTTGCAAGGCGCACAGCGTCGAGTTCATCCTGCCAGCGCATGGCTATGTGCTGGGCGACCTGCGGGCCAGTGCCGACAACCCCAGTGCGCCCGTCGAAGGCGGCGCGCTCGCGGCCATTGCGCACCTGAAGGCGCACCGCCTGCAGCGCGAAGCCAAAGTCGCGCGCGCCATGCAGGCGTCGCCTGAGGGAACACCAGACGACTGGGTCCGGCTGGCCTACGACGATGTGCCTGAACGGCTGTGGCCCGTGGCCAAACGATCCCTCCTGGCCCACGTGGAGCGACTGCAAAGCCTGGGCGGCTTCAACCTCTGAGGAGCATTCATGAAGATCGCGATCATGTCCGATGTGCATGGCAACTACTCGGCTCTCCAAGCCGTGGTGGCCGACATCGCCCGGCGCGATGGCGTGGACGAAGTGATCAACCTGGGCAACATGGTCAGCGGGCCATTGATGCCCCTGCAGACCGCTCACTTCCTGATGCGCCAGAACTGGCTGCAGATTGCGGGCAACCACGATCCCCAGGTACTGCAGGTCGCCACCGGTGAGCGCAGCACCTCGGACGCCTTTGCCGCGGGAGAGCTGGATGATCCATCCAGGTGGTGGCTGGCGGCCTTGCAGGATTCGCTCGATGCGCGCCTGCACACTGGCGAACGATGGAAAGAGCGTCTGGGCGCTGAGGTGGCCCTTTGTCACGGCACACCCCGAAGTACCGTGGAATACCTTCTCGAGACGGCAGAAGGCGAAGGCGTAAGGCCAGCACTGGCGTCCGAAATTGCGGAGCGTCTGGGCAACCATGTGCCGCCCCACGTGCGTCTTCTGGCCTGCGGCCACTCCCACATTCCACGGGTCGTGCGCCTGACCAGCGGTCTGCTGATCGTCAATCCCGGCGCAGTCGGCATGCCGGCCTACGACGTCAGTCGCGCCCACCCGCTTTCGAGCTACCACCGGGTGGAAAACGGCAGCCCCGACGCGCACTATGCAATCGCAGAGAAGGTGGATGGCCAATGGCACGCCGCTCTGATTTCGGTACCGTACGACGCCGAAGCAGCTGCCCAGCTGGCTGCAAGAAACGGGCGACACGATTGGGCACATGCCCTGCGCACCGGCTACATGCCCAGGCTGCTCTGAGCAGCAGGCCGGTCAAACCGGCTGCAACGGGTTCACCTTGAGCACGCCCTGGGCAGGCGCATGGCAACCGCAAGAGCGTGCCAAAAGCTCGACTCGGCTCGGTATCACCAGCCGCTGTGGCTCGCACACCAGCGCGCCCACGTCCACCAGCTGGGCCGCAGCCCCCGCCATGGCTTCGGCAGACACCCCCAGCACTGCAGCCAGCTCGCCCAGGTCGATCGTCATCTCATGGCCGGGCAGCCGGTCAAGAGCCGTCAGCAGCCAACGCGCCAGACGCTGCTCCACGTTGTGGCGCTGCTGGCAGAAAGCCGTCTGCGAAATCTGCGAGGTGAGCGACAGCAAATGACCCACAACGGCCTTGATCAGCGAGGCAGCGCCTGGCCCATCGGTGGGCACAGCGCTGGTGGGCAGCCGCCAGGCCAGTCCGGGGTGAAGAACCACAGCCCGGTTGGTTTCGGCGCCCGAGCCCATGAAAGCCGCCACGCCCACCACGCCGTCATTGCCAACCAGCGCCACCGGCGTTTCACTCCCGTCGGTCGAGACATGGATCAGCATCACCAAGGCACTGACCGGAAAGTGGATGTGCGTTGCGGCGGCGTCTTGCGCATGGAGCTCTAGACGCGCGGGCAACTCAACGCTCTCGAGCAGCTCGGTCCAGAGTGGCCGCTTGCTGTGCGTCAGGGCCGCCAGCAGACGGTTGGAAGGATGATCGGGTGGCAATGTGTGCTCCCGCCCGCGGGCGTGCTTGGGTGCGGGGCCAACATGACCGAGCGGCTGACAGTGTATGAGCAAAGACCCATGAAGATGTTCGATACCGAACATACGGGCTGTGGGCACCGGGTTGAACTGCCCTATGGATCCTCACAGAGTTCGTCTGGCTGCACGGGTGTTCGGCAAAAGTTACAGGCTGTACAGCACTCGCCATTTACACTTCGTGTGCGCATGCTCACATTTTTGTACCGGCCATCCGGCCGTGGCACTCCCGTTGAAGCGTTGAAACCGAATCCAGAACGGGAGCTCCATTGACCCTCACGAACAATGGCCTCGTGGCCCAACTGGCCACAGATGATCAGCGGCTGATTGAACGCCGTTGCAAGCCAGTCGAACTGCAGACGGGCGATATTCTGTCAACGCCATACACGCCCAACGGGCATGTGCACTTTTTGACCAGCGCCAGTGTGGCGATGGTCGTCCGCCACACCGACGGCAGTGGCCTGGCGGTGGGCCTGACCGGTCAGGAAGGGGCTGTTGGACTCCAGCACGCGCTCGGCTTGGGCGCTGGCAACCTGACCCTGCATGTGCAGCGCGGCGGAAAGGCGTTTCGCGCAGAGGGTGAGGCCATGCAGCGGCTGGTGGCGCGCCGCGCCCACCTGCTGCGCACCTTCGCCATCTATCTGTGGGGTCTTTCGCAGGAAGTTGCATCGCTCGCCGCGGCATCCCAGACGCACGATATCAAGGCTCGCCTTGCGAACTGGATTCTGCTGAGCCATGCCCGCAACGGGCACGACGATCTTTTGCTCACCCACGCCCACCTTGCCGACATGCTCGGCGTGCGCCGTGCAGGTGTGACGTTGGCTGCGGTTGAGCTCAAGGAACTGGGTTTGGTGAAATACCAGCGCGGGCGCATCCACATCCTCGACCTGGATGGCCTGCGCACCGTGGCCAAACGACCAGCCCTGAGCAATGGCCTGCCGCATGCCTGATTGATAAGTGTGAAGCGCGCCGTTACGCCGGATTCTGTGCATCCGGAACCTTCTTGCAAAGGCCCGGATGTGACCGCCATTCATCTGGGCCGGGGGTTGCCCACCCGGCTCGGTGCTACCTACCCGCCAACTCTCCTTGCGGAACCACAAGGATCCTCGACACGGCGAACCGTGTCGCCTCAGGCTGGCCTATTTGGTATTGCTGCGCGTAGAGATTGCCCGTTTCACCCGAACTGAATCGGCTCGTCTCTGTTGCTCTGATCCTCACCTTAGGGCCCATCGAGCGAACTCTCTGGGCTGGTCGGTGGAGAGGTGTTACCTCCTACGCTGTCCTGTGCAGTCCGGACGTTCCTCCAGCACCCCCTTTCGGGTCCTCTTTCGAGGCAGTGCCAGCGACGGCCTGGCGCGCTTCACCATCGCATTATCTCGCCTCGCCACACGAGCCTCCTTTGACAACACTTTTGCCAGCAGCAGGATCCTTGCTCTTTAAAAGCAAGGATTGTGAGCGTCACCAGCAAAGGCCACGTCACCATCCCCCAGAGGGTGCGCGAGCAGGCGCGGCTTTACCGGCAAAGCGAGGTCAGCTTCGAGGTACCGCCCAATGGCGACGTGCTCACGCGCGCCGTTGCCAGTTCGGTGTCACCCAAGCTCAGGGCCTTTGAGCGCGCCCGCGGCAGCGCCAATGCCACCGCCTTCACGGGCATGGGTACCGACGAATTCATGGAGCACCTGCGCGGCTGATGTCAACCCGCCGCCCTTCCCCAAGCGCCACCGCCCGCGAACCCGATGTGCGTTACCCGCAGCCGCAGGTGGTCAGCACCCTGGTGGACAGCTGCGTGCCGATCGAGGTGCTGGCCGAGCTCAGCCCGCGCCAGGAGACCGCCGCCGAACTGGAAGTCACCTTGGCCGAGCTGCCCCTGCAACGGCAGGCACCGCCGTGGGACGCCGCCTTTCTCGCGGGACAAGCCTTCAAGCTCTACCGCCAGCACAGCGGTGTCCGCACTTCGCCCATGCCCGATTTCTACATTGGGGCGCACGCCTGGGTGAACCAATTGCAACTGCTCACCCGCAATGCCGTGCGTTACCGGCGCTGCTTTCCCAAGCTCACGCTGGTCGTGCCCTGAGCTGTTGGACAATCGAGGCTTTGCCCTGGATTGCTTGATCGCCACAAGCCACCCGCCGCCATGATCCGACTCTCTGAACTCAAGCTGCCGCTGGCCGACGTGCCGACCGAGCACCGCCGCGCCGCCGACGCGCCCACCGAGACCGACCTCGACCGCGAGCCTCCACCGCACCCGGTGGAGGCTCTGACCCGGCTGGCCGCCGCTGCGCTCGCCGTTCCTGTCTCGGCCATTGCGCACCTCCACGTCTTCAAGCGCAGCTTCGACGCGCGCAAGGCCGACCTGCTCGCGGTCTACATCGTCGACGTGACGCTGGCCGATCCCACGCAAGAAGCCTCTTTGCTGGCGCAGCACGCGGGCAAGCCCCACATCCAGCCCACGCCCGACATGGCCTGGCACCCACCCGGCTACGCGCCGGCGGGCTGGCCAGCCGCTGAGTGCGAACGGCCGGTGGTGGTGGGCCTGGGCCCATGTGGCCTGTTCACCGCGCTGGCACTGGCGCAAATGGGCTTCAGGCCCATCGTGCTGGAGCGCGGCAAGCCCGTGCGCGAGCGCACCAGGGACACTTGGGGTCTGTGGCGCAAACACGTGCTCAACCCAGAGAGCAATGTGCAGTACGGCGAAGGCGGTGCCGGCCTGTTCTCCGACGGCAAGCTCTACAGCCAGATCAAGGACCCGCGTTTCCTTGGCCGCAAGGTCATGCAGGAGTTCGTGGATGCCGGTGCTCCGAGCGAAATTCTGTACACCGCGCACCCGCACATCGGCACCTTCAAGCTGGTGCGGGTGGTGGAAGCCATGCGCGAAAAGATCATTGAGCTGGGTGGCGAGATCCGGTTTCAGCACCACGTGTGTGGTCTCGGCCTGTCCAAAAACGACGGCGAGCAGCGCATCTCGTCGCTGCAGGTGCGGCGCCTGGACAGCGGCGACACCGTCGACATGCCGGTGCAACGCGTGGTGTTTGCGCTGGGCCACAGCTCGCGCGACACCTTTGCGCAGCTGTGGGACGCGGGTGTGTTCATGGAAGCCAAGCCATTCTCGGTGGGCTTTCGCATCGAACACCCGCAGGGTGTGATCGACCGCGCGCGCTGGGGTCGCCACAGCGGTCACCCGCTGCTGGGCGCGGCCGACTACAAACTGGTGCACCACGCGAAGAACGGCCGGGCGGTCTACAGCTTCTGCATGTGCCCCGGCGGTATGGTGGTGGCGGCCACGTCGGAACCAGGGCGCGTGGTCACCAACGGCATGAGCCAGTACTCGCGCAACGAGCGCAACGCCAACGCCGGTCTGGTGGTCGGTATCGAGCCGGTCGATTTCCCGCAGGCCTTTCCTCGGGATGCACCGCTGTGGACCGCTGCCTTCGGTGAGCAGGACGGCGCGCGCTACGCCGCGCAGGCCACCGCGCTCACGGCAAAGGGCAAGACCCACCCGCTCGCCGGCATCGTGCTGCAGCGCGAACTCGAAGCGCGCGCTTATCTGCTCGGTGGCGGCACCTACGAGGCTCCGGGCCAGCTGGTGGGCGACTTTGTGGCGCATCGACCTTCCAGCACCTTGGGCGAAGTCGTGCCTTCTTATCAGCCGGGCGTAAAGCTGGGTGATCTGGCGCCCGCCCTGCCCGCCTACGCCATCGAGGCCATGCGCGAGGCGCTCCCGGTGTTCGGGCGCAAAATCAAAGGCTACGACATGGCCGACGCGGTGCTCACCGGCGTGGAGACCCGCACCTCGGCACCCCTGCGTATCACCCGCGGCGACGATTTTCAGAGCCTGAACACGCGCGGGCTGTACCCGGCGGGCGAAGGTGCAGGTTATGCCGGCGGCATCTTGTCGGCTGGGGTGGACGGCCTCAAGGTGGCCGAGGCCCTGGTGCTCGATCTGCTGAAAACCCTCCAGACCTGGCGCGAGAGCGTGAAATCACCCTCGGCGTGACCAATCTTTACAAGCCGTGCATCACGGATTGACCGCCCTGGCGCACACTTTCGATGTCATTCTCAGGAGTTCGCCATGAAGTTTCCCGTTTTGATCCCCGTGATGAGCCTGCTGACGCTGGGCAGCACCGGTGCCGCGCACGCGCAAGAGGAACAAGGCCGCGTGATCAGCAGCACGCCCGTGATGCAGCAGGTGGCTGTGCCGCGCGAGGTGTGCAGCGACGAGCGCGTGACCTACCAGGGTCAGCCATCGGGCGCCGGCGCGCTGCTCGGCGGCATTGCGGGTGGTGCGGCCGGCAACGCCATCGGCAACGGCAGCGGCCGAGCAGCCGCCACCGTGATCGGCCTCATCGGCGGCGCCATCATCGGCAACCGCGTTGAAGGCCCTGGCCAGCCCTACACCGAAAGCTACCGCCAGTGCGGCACGCAGACCTTCTACGAGAACCGAACCGTGGCCTACAACGTGGTCTACGAGTACGCCGGGCGCCAGTACAACGTGCAGATGCCGCAGGACCCGGGCCCAACGATCCGCCTCAACGTGTCGCCCGCGGAAGCTCTGCCCCCTCAGGGTTATGCCCCGCCGGTCTACAACAACGCCCCGATCTACCGTCCGCAGACCGAGTACTACCCGTCCAACACCCGCATCACCATCGGCACCGAGTACTACCCGCGCTACCAAGTGTCGCCCGGGGTGGTTTACATCAACGGCTACCGCTCTGGCCACCGCCATGACGACCGGCGGTTTCGCGATGGGCATCGCGACCACGACCGCTGGGAGAGAAGGTAACTGCTCCATTGGGCATCACGCCAACAAAAAAGCGACCCGAAGGTCGCTTTTCTTGTTGTGGGTCGAAACCCGATCAGCTTTGCTGTTGCAGCGCCGCGATGCGTTCTTCGATCGGCGGGTGGGTCGAGAACAGCTTGCCCAGGCCACCGGTGATGCCCAGTGCCTGCATGGTCTTGGGCAGCTCGCCGGGGGTCAGGCCGCCCAGGCGGGCCAGCGCGTTGATCATGGGCTGCTTGCGGCCCATGAGGCCAGCGGCACCCGCATCGGCGCGGAATTCGCGCTGCCGGCTGAACCAGGCCACGATGATGGCGGCGAGAAAACCCAGCACGATGTCCATCACGATGGTGGTGACCATGTAGCCAATGCCAGGGCCTGAGGAGTTGCTGTCGCCCTTGCGCAGGAAGCTGTCCACCGCGTAGCCGATCACGCGGCTGAGAAATACCACGAAGGTGTTCATCACGCCCTGGATCAGGGTCATGGTGACCATGTCGCCATTGGCCACGTGGGCCACTTCGTGACCGATCACAGCCTCGACTTCTTCTTTGGTCATGTTCTGCAGCAAGCCGGTGGACACAGCGACCAGCGCCGAGTTCTTGAACGCTCCGGTGGCAAACGCGTTGGGTGCGCCCTCGAAAATGCCCACTTCAGGCATGCCGATGCCCGCCCTGTCGGCAAAACGGCGCACGGTCTCCACGATCCAGGCCTCGTCCGCGTTCTGCGGTTGCTCGATCACGCGAACTCCCGCACTGAATTTCGCCATGGGCTTGCTGATCAGCAACGAGATGATGGCGCCACCAAAGCCGATGACGAGCGAGAACCCGGCCAACGCCGTCATGTTCAGGCCGTTGGCCGTGAGGAAGCGGTCCACACCCAGGATGCGGGTGGTGACCAGCAACACCGCCATCACGGCGAAGTTGGTCAGGACGAACAGCAGGATGCGTTTCATGTTTTCTCCAGTGGTGCAGCGGCGCCAAAGGGCAACCGGACTGCGCTTGTGACCCGGGTGGGCCTTGCGGGTTCCCGCTTTCCTGAGGACACCAGTCGCTGGCGCCACCGGGAAGGTCGGCGGATGATACCGAGAATCCAGTGTGGGGCTGGGCGGCGCGAAATCAAGGTGCGCCCGCGGAGCTCTCGGGATCTGTACCGCCGTCAAACGGCAGCCGCGGCGCACGGAAAACGCCCGGGTCGGCGTAGTACATGGCGTCTTCATTGGCGGGCCACCAGCCAGGCACGCCCAGCACTGGCAGCGGCGTAAACGGTTTGGCGGCCAAAAAGGGTGCGCTCAAAGACTGCGCCATCCACGCGTCCCAATCAGCGAGGTCGTCACCCAGCGCCACGGGAACTGGCATGCACAACACATGAGCGGTGATGGATTTGTAGGGAGTGACCAGCTTTTCCAACAGCGCATGGCCAAACAACACCAGCCGCGCCTGAGCCCAGAGCGGGCGCAGCGTGACAAACAGCCGATACCAGTCGCGCGCGTTCAGTGCTTGCCACAGTGGTTCGGGGGCTTGCAACAGCGCAGCGTTTTCGTCGAAGAGGGTGAGCGCATCGCGCACTGGACCGCGTACTTCGCGCACGCCAGCCGCTGTGATCTCAGCCGCTTGCAGCTGATTCAGCCGATGTTTGGTCTGCGGGAAGCGCAACCAGCACAGGCCATTGAAAAAGTCGTGCAGGTTGTCGCGCGTGGGCACGCGGCCGGTGTCGAAGATGAACTTTTCGTAGGCGATTCCGGCAGGCAGTTCGGTCTGGGGCACGAAACGTACCGGGCAATCTGGCAGCGCGTTCAGGCTGTGTGGCAGGGCAGATCCCTCGGCCAGCAGAATTTGGACAGCGCGGCCGTGTACTGCAATCGGCGCGAACCAGGGTTCGGACCAGTCCGGCGAGTCACCAGAAAGCATCAGGCCTGCAGGCGCCAGGGAAGCACTTCCCCACCGCGCAACGGCTTGAGGTCGGCCTCGCCGAAGCGGAAGCTCTCGGGCGTGGTCCAGCTCTCGCGCTTCAGCGTGACGGTGCCGCTGTTGCGCGGCAGGCCGTAGAAGGCCGGGCCGTTGAAGCTGGCGAAGGCTTCGAGCTTGTCGAGCGCGCCGACCGAGTCGAAGGCCTCCGCGTACATCTCGATCGCAGCGTGCGCGGTGTAGCAGCCGGCGCAGCCAATGGCGTGTTCCTTCAGGTGCGCCGGGTGCGGCGCGCTGTCGGTGCCGAGGAAGAAACGGTCGCTGCCACTGGTGGCCGCGGCCACCAGGGCCTGGCGGTGGGTTTCGCGCTTGAGCACCGGCAGGCAGTAGTAGTGCGGGCGGATGCCGCCGGTGAAGATGGCGTTGCGGTTGTAGAGCAGGTGGTGGGCGGTGAGCGTGGCGGCGGTGAAAGCGCCGGCCTCGGCCACGTACTGCGCGGCCTCTTTCGTGGTGATGTGCTCGAATACCACCTTGAGCTCGGGGAAATCGCGCCGCAGCGGGATCATCTGCTGGTCGATGAACACAGCCTCGCGGTCGAACAGGTCGATGTCGGGCGAGGTCACCTCGCCGTGTACCAAGAGCAGCAGGCCAGCGCGCTGCATGGCTTCCAGCGTTTTGTAGGTCTTGCGGATGTCGGTCACGCCGGCATCGCTGTTGGTGGTGGCGCCCGCAGGGTAGAGCTTGGCCGCAACCACACCGGCGTCCTTGGCGCGCGCGATCTCGTCGGCAGGCAGGTTGTCGGTGAGGTAGAGCGTCATCAGCGGCTCGAAGCTCAGACCTTCCGGCACGGCTGCAAGGATACGGTCGCGGTAAGCCGCGCATTGCGCCGCGGTGGTCACAGGCGGCTTGAGGTTGGGCATGATGATCGCCCGCCCAAACTGGGCAGCGGTGTGCGGGACGACCGTGCGCAAAGCATCGCCGTCGCGCACATGCAGATGCCAGTCGTCGGGGCGGGTGATCGTAAGGCTGATGGGTTTGGGCTTCGATGCGGTCATGACGCGATTGTCGCAAACCGCTCAGCCTACATGGTCACCTTGTCAGAGGGGTACTTCCAGAAGTCGCGCAAGAGGTAACTGATCGGGAGGTTCAGCGTCGTGCCCTTGGGGGGAATGGGCTTTTCGAACCAAGTTGCATAGATGGCATGCATCTCGCCGCTGTAGATGAGCCGGCGCATCTCATCGTCGACGATTTTTTTGAAAGCAAGGTCCTCCTTGGGCAGCATGATGGCCAAAGCCTCGGTGGTGAAGAAGCGTCCCACCACTTTCAATGCTTTGGGATCGGGACGCCCCGCAGCCAGTCCAAAGAGAAGGACATCGTCCATGGCAAAGGCGTCCGCTTCGCCACTTTCAACCATGCTGACTGCCTGCTGATGATCATCTGCCTCCAGGATCCGAAGTTTCAGCAATCGCTCCAGATTGAGTCGCCGCAAGGCCGCCAATGGTGTGGTGTTGCGGGTAGACACCACGGTTTTAAGGGCGGGATGGTCCAACCGATCCACCGGGCTGGCGGACTTGACCAACAGTCGTGCACCGGTGATGAAGTGCGGGATGGTGAACTCAACCTTTTCGCGGCGTGCCGCGTTGTTGGTGGTGGAGCCACACTCCATGTGGGCCTTGCCCTGCGCCACCATGTCGATGCGGTTGGATGGCGTGACCTGCATGTACTCAACCGCCAGCTGAGACAACCCCAGTTTCTGCTGCAACGCGACAGCGAGTCTTCGGCAAATGTCCAGGGCGTAGCCCATTGGCCTCTTCTGCTCGTCCACGTAGGAGAACGGGGCCGAGGACTCCCGGTGAGCCAACACCAGCTTTCCATTCGCTCGAATCTGGTCGATTGCAGGAGTGGACTGCGCATGGACGCCGATAGCCCAGAAAATGGTCGACGCAACGAAACAGCGCAGCAAACAAGACGCCTTCACCATGGAAACTCTCCAGTTGAGCAACCCCCCGCCAAAAAACGTGGTTGCGATCTCTGCCACATGGCAGTTGGAGGAAGCTTAGGCAGCCGACGTCCGCATGTCTCTAACCCCCCGGCAGTATTTGACGAACGACTCAGTGCGCCAGGATCTTGTTGAGGAAGTCCTTGGTGCGCGGCTTTCGGTCTTCCGGCTTGCCGAAGAAGTCGTCCTTGGAGCAGTCTTCCAGGATCTTGCCACCCACGTCCATGAAGATCACGCGGTTGCTGACCTTGCGGGCGAAACCCATCTCGTGCGTCACACACATCATGGTCATGCCCTCATTGGCCAGGCCCACCATCACGTCGAGCACCTCGCCCACCATCTCGGGGTCGAGCGCCGAGGTGGGTTCGTCGAAGAGCATCACGATCGGGTCCATGGACAGCGCACGTGCAATCGCCACACGTTGCTGCTGACCACCCGAGAGTTGGCCGGGGAACTTGTCCTTGTGAAGCGACAGACCCACGCGGTCCAGCATCTTGAGTCCCCGCTTTTTGGCTTCTTCGGGATTGCGGCCGAGGACCTTGATCTGGGCGATGGTGAGGTTCTCGGTCACCGACAGGTGCGGGAACAACTCGAAGTGCTGGAACACCATGCCCACGCGGCTGCGCAGTTTGGGCAGGTCGGTCTTGGGGTCGTGCACGGGCACACCATCTACCGTGATCTCGCCCTTTTGAAAGGGCTCAAGCGCGTTGATGGTCTTGATGAGGGTCGACTTGCCCGAGCCTGATGGACCGCAGACCACGACCACCTCACCCTTCTGGATATTGGTGGAGCAATCGGTCAGCACCTGCACGCTGCCGTACCACTTGGAGACGTTCTTGAGTTCAATCATGGCAATTCCTGAATGACGGACGCATCAACGGATGATGGCGATCTTTTTGTGCAGTTGTTTGACGGACCACGACAGTGCATAGCACATGACGAAATAAACGACGGCGGCGGCGAGGTAGGCTTCAATCGGGCGACCGAAGTTCTTGCCAGCCACTTCAAAGCCCTTGAGCATGTCGTACGCGCCGATGGCGTAAACCAGCGAGGTGTCCTGGAACAGGATGATGGTCTGCGTGAGCAAGACGGGCAGCATGTTGCGAAAAGCCTGAGGCAGCACCACCAGCTTCATGTTTTGTCCGTAGCTCATTCCCAGCGCCTGGCCTGCATGCACCTGACCACGGGGGATGGACTGGATACCAGCGCGCATGATCTCGCTGAAATAAGCCGCCTCGAAGGCAATGAACGTGATCACCGCCGACACCTCGGCGCCGATGGGACGACCGATCAGCAGCGGAACCAGCAGGAAAAACCACAGGATCACCATGACCAAGGGAATGCTGCGCATGCCGTTGACATAGATCGTGGCCGGCACCTCAAGCCACTTCTTGCCCGAAAGGCGCATCAGCGCAAGGACGGTGCCAAAAAGGATGCCGCCGATGGTGGCCACGATGGTCAGCATCAGGCTGAAGTAGAGGCCCTTCAGCACGAAGTTGCTGATCAGGTCCCAGTTGTAGAAGGAAAAGTCGAGATTGAGGTTCACGTCAATGACCTCCCGATCCGCCAGCCACGACAAAGCCCGGTATGCGCGCACGCTTTTCGATGAAGGCCATGATGCGGTTGATGGCGAAGGCCGAAAAGATGTAGAGGCCGGTCACAGCCAGATACACCTCAACTCCGCGCGAAGTTTCTTCCTGTGCCTGCATGGCGAACATGGTGAGTTCGGATACCGACACCGCGAAGGCCACCGAGGAGTTCTTGAAGATGTTCATCGTCTCGCTGGTCAACGGCGGGATGATGATGCGAAATGCCATGGGCAACAACACATAGCGGTAGTACTGGAGGGTGGTGAAGCCCATCGCCATACCGGCGTAACGTTGACCACGCGGCAGGGCCTGGATGCCCGAACGCACCTGCTCGGCGATACGCGCCGAAGTGAAGAAGCCCAGGGCGAACACCACCAGCACGAAACCTGGCACGCCCTGCAGCACATTGAACATGGAGGGCAGCACGTGGTACCAGAGGAAGATCTGCACCAGCAAGGGTATGTTGCGGAACAGCTCGACCCACGCATTGCCCAACCGCACCACCATGGGTCGATCCGGCAGCGTGCGCAGCGTGCCGATCACCACACCGATCGCCAACGCGAGCAGCAAGGCCAGCAGCGCGACCGACACTGTCCAGCCCCAGGCCGAAAGCATCCAGTCGAGATAGGTGATGTCACCGCCTTTGCCAAAGCAGCCTTGTACGGGCTGCCGCTCGATGGTGTCTTCGCAGAAAACCTGCCAATCCCAGCTCATAAGAGCCCTTTCTTTTTGTCGTCAGCGCAGCGCCACAAGAAACGTGGGTATCCACGAAAACGCCCCTTCAAATGGTCCACTTGAAGGGGCGTGCCAGAGGCTTGCGCGATTACTTCTTGGCGTAGTCTTCCATCGGCTTGTCGTTCGGCGCAGCCCAGGCTGCCTTGGTGGCGTCGGAGATCGGCAGACCGATCTTCACGTTGGCAGGCGGGATCGGCTGCATGAACCACTTGTCGTACAACTTGGCCAGCGAGCCGTCGGCGATCTGGCGCTTGATGCTGTCGTCCACGGCCTTCTTGAATGCCGGGTCGTCCTTGCGGAGCATGCAGGCGATCGGCTCGACAGACAGCACTTCGCCCACGATTTTGAAATCGGCAGGCGCTTTGGCCTTGGAGATGTTGCCAGCCAGGATCTGACCGTCCATCACGAAGGCATCGGCGCGGCCCGACTCGAGCAGCAGGAAGCTGTCGGCGTGGTCTTTGCCGTAGACCTCTTTGAAGTCGATGCCACCGGCACGCTCGTTCTTGCGCAGGGTTTGCACCGAGGTGGTGCCAGTGGTGGTGGCCACGTTCTTGCCGGCCAGGTCCTTGATGCCGTTGATGCCAGAGTTGGCCTTCACAGCAATTCGAACTTCTTCCACATAAGTGGTTATGGCGAAAGACACGTCTTTCTGGCGTGTGGCGTTGTTGGTGGTGGAACCGCATTCCAGATCCACCGTGCCGTTTTGAACCAGCGGGATGCGGTTCTGCGAGGTGACTGGCTGGTACTTGACTTCCAGCGCTGTCATGCCCAGTTGCTTGCGGATGTCGGACAGGACGATTTCGCCCATTTCAGTGTGGAAGCCAACGTACTTGCCGCCACCGAGGGTGAAGCCCAAGCCGCCGGAGGATTCCCGTACACCCAAGGACACACTGCCGGACGCCTTGATCTTGGCCAACGTATCGCCGGTTTGAGCCAGGGCGCTGCTGGCGGCCAGTGCGGTCACGGCCCATGCGAGCAGGTGTTTGTTCATGTCTATCTCCTTGCTTGTGAAAAAAACAAAAGGTCGTCAATTTTCGTTGGGATGTGAGGCCCGCCCAAAATCAAGACTCCCGAATAATGCTCTGCATGCAACCTCCGTACCACCCGGGAAACCCGACGTGAGAAACGGGCAGCTCGCCAATGTAGCCAGCGCCTGTTGCGAACGCCAATGCCGTTTGCGGCGCCGGTCATGCAAACCGTTCATGTCCGAATTTACCCCAATGGCCGAACCGGTCCATTGGCGTTAAGAGCCTCAATCGCCCAAAAATCAGGAAACGCCCAGCCGGTGGTGAAGATCACTCCAGAACTTCTCTACCGGGCCCTTGGCCTTGCGCGCGGCGGGCCGCTCCCGGTAGATGCGGATATCGAGGGACGTCTCCAACCCGCCGCCAGCCGACACCAGCTTGCGCGAGGCGACCTCGTTGCGCACTGCGCTGGCGGGCAGAAACGCAATGCCGTGCCCTTCAAGCGCCATGGCCTTGAGCCCCTCGGCCATGTCGGTCTCGTAAATACGGTCCAGGTGAACCGGTACGCTGCTCTGCTTGAGCATCTGGTCAACCGCCCGGCCCAGATAAGCCCCGGGTGCATAGGCCAGGTAGGGCTGTGGCTGCCCAGCTTGCCCAGGCAGTGAGAAGGAGGGCGCGCCAGTGGCAATGGGCTTTACATACGGCGCCAGCAACTCGCGGCCCAGTGGCAGCATCTCGTAGCGGTTGGCATCCAGCTGGATCGGCTGCGACTCGTGATGGTAGGCAATCAGCAGATCGCAGCTGCCTTCAACCAGGCGCAACACGGCGTCGTGTACGTTCAGCGCAATCAGGCGACTCTTGATCGGACCGCAGGTCTCGCGCAGGCTGGAGAGCCAGGAGGGGAAGAACGTGAAGGCCAATGTGTGCGGCACGGCAAACTCGATGACGTCCTGGGCCGCGGCCGTGTGGGCACGCAACATGGCACGTGTGCTCTGCAGGGCCTGCAGCATTTCCAACGCTTGGTCGTAGAGGGTTTGTCCGGCGGGCGTGAGTCGGGTGGGGTACGAAGACCGATCCACCAAATCGGTACCAGCCCAGGCCTCCAGGGACTGGATGCGCCGGGAGAACGCCGGCTGAGTCACATGGCGCAATTGCGCCGAGCGGCTGAAGCTGCGGGTTTCAGCCAGGCTGACAAAGTCTTCGAGCCACTTGGTTTCCATGGGGCGCGATTATGGCGTGGCCCTAACCTTCAAGAACCAGGCGGACCGAAGCCACGTAAAGCTGCTCCATCGCGTCCAGCGGCTGAATGCCTGCGGCGCGGTCTTGCAGGTGGCGCGCCTCTTCCATGCGCTTGTGGCCATCCAGCATGATCAAACCGTTGGCGTACTCGGACAAGGTGACCGCCGAATCAGGATTCAGTGCCAGCGCCTTTTGGTACAGCGCCAGACCGGCGTCCCTGCTGGCGCCGTGCGTCATGCCCCCTACCAGTGCGCCCACTTTGTCGATAACTTCCGCGTGATAACCGGCCAGCGCGAGGTGGGCGTCGGCGTGGCGTGGCGCCAGCGCGATGGTGGTCTCCAGCGCCTCGCGGATCTTCACACCCAGGCCTTGCGTCAGCGCCTTGGCCACACTGATGCACTGGCTGTAGCGGGCCAAGGCATAGGCCTGCCAATACCAGGCCCCGGCGTTGTTCGGCTCCCGCTTCTGCAACGATTCGGCTCGTGTGGCGGCCTCCAGCAGCAACAGCTGGCGGGCATGTTCGCGCGGCTCCAGGTAATTGGCGTAGATGCAGGTGGCCTTGTTGGCGACATTCACACCCGCGTCACCCAGAGCCAGTCCCTCGATGGCCGCGCGCTGGAACTCGCCGTTGTGAAACAACATCCAGGCCTCGAGCACGTCAGCCCGCTCGGGCCAGGGTTCTGCGTCGCCCATGTGCAATCGACTCCACTGGCGCTGCACGTGGTTGCTGTCGAACCGCGGGGTCACGGTCCAGGGGAAAGGGGTCCAGGTGTCCATCGTTGTCTCCTCGTGCGTCAGGCACTGGGGCTGTAGGCCGCTGTGAGATGGATCAGGTGCTGCCGCTGCGAGCTCTCAAGGTAGGGCACCAACAGATTGAGAACATGGTACGCGCCGCGCATCAGCGCCTGTTGCGCGTTGTCAGGCTCCAGCGCGTGGCGCGGGTTGCGCACGTACTCGAAGCTCAGCCAATAGGTGAGCACCACCACCATGCTGTCGGCAGTGGGCTCCATTTCGCGCGCATCCATCGCCACCGCGCTGTGGCTGCTGAGAGCCGCGAGCAGTTGGCGGATGGCACGCGTCTTGTTCTTCAGCACATCCTGGAAATGGGTCTCCAGCATCCGGTTCTTCGACAGCAGGTCGTTGAGGTCGCGGTAAAGAAACCGGTAGTCCCAGATGATCTCGAACAGCGAGTGCAGGAAGAACCAGGCGTCCTCGACGTTGCGCACACCCTCGCTCGCTCCCAGCAATTCGCCCAGCGCTTTTTCATACCGCTCGAACAGCGTGTTGATCAGCTCGTCCTTGGCCGGGTAGTGGTAATACAGGTTGCCCGGGCTGATCCCCAGCTCCGCCGAGATCAGCGTGGTCGACACGTTGGGCTCGCCAAACCGGTTGAAGAGCTCGAGCGTGACCTCGAGGATGCGCTCGGCGGTGCGGCGCGGGGCTTTCTTGGCCATGGCGCTCAGCGCCCCAAGGCCGGTTCGCCAAGCCGGCGCTGCAAATCGTCCAGGGTGGCGTGAAGCTGTCGGCCCACCACGGTCTGGGCGGGTACTGACGGGTCGTTCACCAAACGCATGGCTGCGTTGCGCAGCGAGGTCTCGTTCAAGGACACGCCGTGTCGCGCCAGCTTGGGGGCCAGCTCGACATTGCGCTGAAGCAGCATCTTGCGCGTCTGCTGGTAGGCGTGTTCGGCGAGTTCGCGGCGCTGGCGGTAGCTGAAGGTGTTGGCGGTGAACAGCTTCGCATCGCGCTGATCGGGTTCGATCAGCACGATATCGGTGTCCGGGTAAAAGCGTTCGTAGTTTTTCATACCCAGCTCCAACCGCGAATGGATCATGGAGCGGAAAGTCTGGCTCATCACCGCCGGAAAGCCACCCTCGACCAGCGAAGGAATGTGGTCGGTGTGATCACCCACGGCATGCGCTCGAAACGGCACCAGCGGGTTCAGGCACAGCAACAGGCCCACACCTTCGTCGAGCGCCACGGTGGCATGCAAGGTCTTCTTGAGCGCGCCGTCAACATAGTGCTGCCCATCGATCTCCACCGGTGGAAACAGGCCGGGCAGGGCGGCGCTGGCCTGGATTGCGCGCGAGATGGGTACATGGTCCCAACCGGGTTTGCCAAAAGGCGCGGCCTCGCCGGTGTCGAGCTGCGTGGCCACCAGCGTGAGGCGGGCACGCAATTCGCGGAAGTCATTGGTGCGCCCGGGCTGGCTGAACAGCCGCTCTATCTGGTGGTGGATGCCTTCGTTGTCCAGCACGCCGGTGGGCAGAACCGCGCCAAGACGCTCAAACGCATTCGTGAAGCTCTTGCCCTGAACGCCCCAGGCCCAGAGCGCGCTGCCCAGCAGGCCGGGCACGCGCTGCAACCGACCGCCAAACTCGGTCCAGGCGGGCTTGAGCAGCCAGGCCGGGTCGAAGTTGTCGCGACCGCTGCGGTCTTCGATGAAGGCCTCGCAGAGTTCGCGTGGCGTGATGCCGTTGGCCAGGCCGGCGGCAATGAAGCCACCCGCGGACACGCCGACGTAGTGGTCGCAGCGGTTGAGGTCGAGGCCGTCCAGCGTGTCGGCCAGTGCGCAGAGAGCGCCAATTTCGTAAATGGCACCGAGCGGTCCGCCACCGGCCAGAGCCAATGCGATTCGGGGTCCCGTTGCCTTGCCGGAGCGACTTTTCGCAGGCCAGGGAGAAGGCTCGGAGTTGGCTTCGCGCGATGTCGTCATGCGTTCGAGTGTAGACCGCGGGTGTGGCGCGACATGCTGCGTTGCAGCATGGGGCACAGACGCAAAAAAGGGGCGCGAGCGCCCCTGTTGGAAGTGGTGCCGTCAGGCCTCACCGCGCTCAGGCCGTGGCGGACTTCTTTGCGGGAGCGGCCTTGCGCGCTGCGGGCTTGGCCGCGACCTTCTTGGCCGCAGGTTTGGCAGCCGCTTTCTTTGCGGGAGCGGCCTTGCGGGCTGCGGTCTTGGCGGGGGCCTTGCCGGCGAGTTGCTGCACGTGCTGGTTGAGCGCGTCGATGCGCTTTATCAGCGCGTCCACATCGCGTGCCGAGGGCACGCCCAGTTTGTTCAGGGCCTTGGCCACGCGCTCTTCAAAGATCGATTCGAGCTTGTCCCACTGGCCCGAAGCCTTGGAAGAAATATCGGTGGCCATGCTGCTGACCTTGTTGGTGGCTTCCGAAATGCGCTCTTCGGCCACGGCCTGGGTTTTGCGCTGGATCGACAGGCCTTCCTTGACCAGCGACTCGAAGGCCTTGCCGCCCTCTTCCTGCGCCTTGGCAAAAGCGCCGAGACCGGCCAGCCAGATCTGCTGGGCCGAATCCTTGATGGCACCAGACAGCGGGGAGTTGAATGCCTGGGCGGATGCCTTCTTGTCGCTGCCGTTTTTCTGGATCTTCTTGACCATGGGATGCTCCTGTGGATTGAAATGGATGGACAGGCCGGGGCCCGACTGCGGTCACTGTACGGGCAGGCTGCATGCCCTGTGTAGGGGCACGAGACTAATGCTGGCGCGGCGTACGCGGGTTTTTGCGGAATGGGGGGCGCCGCTTCGTGGACAAGAATGACAGGCGTTTCAACTTGCTCACACACCCATCTGTTCCAGGAGACCTTCATGCATTACTTCGTCACCGGTGCCACCGGCTTCATCGGCAAGCGCCTGGTGGGCAAGCTGCTCCAGCGCAAAGGCGCGGTGGTGCACTTCCTCATCCGCAAGGAAAGCGAAGGCAAGGT
>JANPKR010000165.1:0-7135 GCA_031426175.1 Hydrogenophaga sp.
CGCGCAGAGCCAGAAACCTGCAGACGGGCGCTGGCGGTGCAGCAACGCGCCCACCGCCGCCGTGGCCAGCGGCAGCACACCCACGATCACGCTGGCGTGCACCGCTTCCACGTATCGCATGGCCACCGAGGTGAACAGCGGAAAGCCGAACACCACCCCACCCGCGGTGATGACCAGAGGCAGCAGGTCTTCGCGCCGGGGCCAAGGTGCGCGCGTGGCGAGGAGGAACGCGGCCGACAGCAGCGCGGCCACCACCGCCCGCCCAAGTGCCACGAACACGCCCGACATTTGCGGCGCGTCCACCGTGCCCACGGCCAGCCGCGTCATGGGCAGCGTGAGCGCGAAGATGGTCACGCCCAGCAGTCCAAGCAGCAGGCCCTGGTTGGCCGGGAGGTCGCGCCAGCGTTGCGGAGGCAAGGTGTGAAAGCTCATACGGTGAGCATCCACAGTGCAGTGGCCACCAGCACCAGTGCCAGCGCACGGTTGAACCAGACCAACCGCCTCCCTTGCGTGAGCCACTCGCGCAGCAGCGAACCGGCCACGGCGTAGGTGAAGTTGCTGATGAAGGCGAAGAACACCATCACCCCGCAAATGATGGCCAGTCGCTCACCCGGGTTGGTGGCGGGCTGCCCACTGGCGTTGACCACCCAGCCTGCGGTGAGCGTGAGCGCCAGCATCCAGGCCTTGATGTTGAGGAACTGCAGGCCGACGCCTTGCAGGAAGGTGACGTTGAGGCGCGACGCGTCCACGTCGGACAGCTTGGCCGCACCGGCCAGCTTCCAGGCCAGCCACAGCATGTAGACCACGCCCAGCAGTTTCACGCCCCAACGCAACGCGGGCACGCCCAACACCAGCGCGCCCAGCCCGAGGCCGCAGGCCAGCATCAGCAGCGTCCAGCCGGTGGGCACAGCGAAGCAAAAGCGCAACGCGCGGCGCAAGCCCAGGTTCGCCGCGAGTGCCGTGGACAGCATGGTGTTCGGCCCAGGCGAAAAACTCATCGCTGTGCAGAACAAGAGCAGGGCGGTCAACTCGGTGGCGCTCATGGGAAAGGGGCGTGGAGCTTGTCGGTGCGGGGAGTTCAATGTAATCTTCGCGCCAATACACCACCAATACAGTTAACCAGCGCAGTCGGAAAACTGTATTGGCCGCTCCGGCAGTACAGACCCGCCCGCAAGGATGCCCCGCCATGCTGATGAAGACCTCCGCACAATCCCTGACCGAGCAGCTTGCGGTGCGTTTCGCCGACCGCATCCGCAGCCGTTTGCTGGCGCCTGGCGCGCGCCTGCCCTCGGTGCGCCAGTGTGCCGGGCAGCACGGTGTGAGCACGGCGACGGTGGTCGCTGCCTACGACCAGTTGCTCGCGCAGGGCCTGGTGCATGCGCGCAAGAACCGCGGGTTCTTCGTGCGCGAAATGCCGACCGCGCGCAGCGATGGTGGGGCCGCTGAAACCAAGGCAGCTTCGCGCGTCGGCGTATCGCCCATCAACGCCACGGCGCTGATCCGCGGCATGTTTCACAAGGTCAGCAACAAGCCGCATCCCGGCATGGGCGTGTTCCCGCCCGACTGGCTGGAGTCTTCCTTCATGCCGGCGGCGGTGCGCAAGGTCACCAGCACGCGAGCCTTGCAGGACTTCTCGCTCCAGTACGGCGAGCCGCTGGGCGACAGCGGTCTGCGCCGCGTGCTGGCGCAAAAGCTCGGCACGCTGAGCATCCACACCGAGCCCGACCACATCATCACCACCGTGGGTGCCACGCATGCGCTGGACATCGTGAGCCGCACGCTGCTGCGCGCGGGCGACCCGGTGATGGTGGAGGAGCCGGGCTGGGCGGTGGAGTTCGCGCGCCTGGCCGCACTCGGCATGCGCATCCTGCCGGTGCCCCGGCGCGCCGATGGTCCCGACCTGGACGTGATGGCGAAGTACTGCGAGGTACACAAGCCCAAGCTTTATGTGAGCGTGAGCGTTTTCCACAACCCCACCGGTTACTGCCTGTCGCCAGGTGGTGCGCACCGCCTGCTGCAACTGGCCAACCAGCACAACTTCCACATTGTTGAGGACGACACCTACAGCCACATCGCGCCCGAGCACGCCACGCGCCTGAGCGCGCTCGACGGTTTGCAGCGCACGATTTACGTGAGTGGGTTTGCCAAGATCCTCGCGCCCAACTGGCGCATCGGGTATCTCGCCGCACCGCCCGCGCTGGTGGAGCCCTTGCTCGACACCAAGCTGCTGAGCACGCTCACCACCCCTGCGTTGCTGGAAAAGGCGCTGGCGCTGTGCATCGAGCAGGGTCAGTTGCGCCGTCACGCCGAGCGCATCCGCACCAGGCTTGATGCTGCGCGTGCGCGCAGCGTGAAGTTGGCATTGGCGGCAGGGTGCACGTTTGCGGCCGAGCCTGTGGGCCTTTTTGGCTGGGTCGACACGGGTGTGGACACCGACGCGCTGGCGCAGCGCATGCTGGACGAGGGTTACCTGATCGCACCGGGTGCCTTGTTCCACGCCGCTCGAGCGCCCAGCACGCTCATGCGGATCAACTTCGCCACCACGCAGGACGCGGCCTTCTGGCGGGTGTTCGGCCGCCTCACCCGGGGCGACCGTGCCGTTGCTCAGTAGGTGGTGGTGGGTGGGTCGGTGCTGCCGAAGAGGTCGGCACCTTCTGCGTTGAGGATGCGCGCGAGGATGCGGTCGATCTTCCTGGCCTCGGCCCGCATGAGCGGCAAGGCCCGGCCGAACAGGCTCCAGTCGCCCGCGCGCGCCGCCAATTCCAGCCCTTTGGCCAAGCGCGCGCCGCGCTCGGCGGTCATGCTGCCCAGCGAGCCCTTGAGGCCGTGCGCGTGCGCCACTGCGGCCGATGCGTCGCGGGCCGCGAGGGCGTGCTCCATGTCTCCCAGGCGAGACACCAGATCGCTGCGCATCGCCATGGCCAGCTGCTGCAAGGTCACTTCGTCGCCGTCGAGACGCCGGCGCAATTTCTCCACATCCAGAGCCTCCGGTGAAGCAGCCGGGTGGGCGAGTGTCTGCGCGGCACTCTGGACTGATGGTGCATCGGTGGGTGCGGCGCGAGGCGGCTCCATGGCTGGCGACCCCAGCACGCGATCGACTTCGCGCATGAGGGCCTGCGGGCTCACCGGCTTGGGCGTGTAGCCGTCCATGCCCGCGGACAGGCAGTTTTCGCGATCGCCCGCCATGGCATTGGCCGTGACAGCAATGATCGGTGTGCGTTTCAGCCGTCGCCTGGCCTCCGCTTCGCGGATCGTTTGCGTGGCCTGAAGTCCGCTCATGCCGGGCATTTGCACGTCCATGAGCACCAGGTCGATGCCGCCTTGCTCCCACTGCGCCACGGCCTGTGCGCCGCCGCGTGCCACGCGCACGATGCAACCCAGGCGCAGCAGCAACTGGCGCAACATCATTTCGTTCACCGGGTGGTCTTCGGCGAGCAGCACCACCATGCCGGCGTAGCGCGGTCCGGCATCCGCAATCTCCAGCAGTTCCATGGGCGCGCTCAAGGGCCCGCTGTTGTCGACCGGGGCTTCCTGCAGGGGCAGCGTCAGCGTGAAGGTGCTGCCCTGACCCAGTTCGCTCTGCAGGTCGATGGTGCCACCCATGAGGCCGGCCAGACGCGCGCAAATGGCGAGACCCAGACCGCTGCCACCATAGCGGCGGGCGGTGGAGGCATCTGCCTGGGTAAAGGCTTCAAAAATCGTGGCCTGCTGTTTGCGTCCGATGCCCACGCCGCTGTCCTGCACCTTGAGGAGCATTTGATGCGGCCCCTGGCCTGCCGGTTTCGGGCTGGACACAGTCACGTCGATGCGTCCGTTGCGTGGCGTGAACTTGATCGCGTTGGACAGCAGGTTGCCGATCACTTGCCCCAGCCGCCCCGGGTCGCCCATCACCCTTTGCGGCAGGTCTGGGTGCAGCGTCAGCTGGAAGTTCAGCGGTTTGGCCCGCGCCTGTTCGGCGTGGGGACCGGTGGCGTCGTGCAACGCGCGGTGCAGATCGAAGCGCGTGTGTTCGATGTCCAGCTTGCCCGCTTCGATGCGCGACAGGTCAAGAATGTCGTTGAGCAAGGCCAGCAACGAGTGCGCCGAGCTGTCCATGAGCGAGAGCCAGCTGGCCTGTTCGGCGTTCAGCGGCGAGTCCATGAGCATGCGCGTGAGCCCCATCAGTGCATTGAGCGGTGTGCGCACCTCGTGGCTGATGTTGGCCAGGAACTCGCTCTTGGCGCGGCTGGCCTTTTCGGCCAGTTCCCTGGCCTGTGCGCCGTCTTGTTCGATGCGCTTGCGCTCGCCGATGTCGGCCAGCGTGCCCATGAGCCGCAGTGGTTTGCCTTTGGGGTCGTGTTCGGCCACCATGCCGTGGGTCTCGACCCACATCCAGCCGGTGGCAGCGCGTACCCGATGTTGCACCACAGCGCGTTGTTCGCGGCCTTCGAGCAACGTCTTCATGGCGTTTCGCAGCAGCGGGGCGTCGTCGGGATGCAGGCGCGACGTCAGATCATCGATCGTCCAATACGCGTCCCGCCCGATATCGCCCACCAGTTCACCCCATCGAGCCGTGAGGAACATCTGGGAAGAGGGCAGTTGCCAGTCCCACAAGGCCAACCCTGCGGCATCCACCGCCATCTGAAGCCGGTCACGGGTTTCATCCAGTGCCTCTTCGGCCAGCAGGCGGCTGTTGGCCTCTCGGTGCACCGAACTGCGGAGTCGGTCAAGTTCGCGGTTCTGCCGCTCAACCTCGGACAACAGCTGCAGGGTACGCGCCTTCTCCTGCGCCAGCTCGTTGAGCGCTCGCTGCAGATCCAGAGCCAGGCGGTCAGGTGTCATGGGCCATTGTGTGAGGAGTTGCGCAGCGTCGGCTCAGGCTGACCGGCGCGTCAGCTTCCGCCAAGCACCTCCCAGCGCTCCATTGCACGAAGCCATTCAGCCTCAATATCGGCATGGCGGGCGCCAAGTTGAGCCGCGCGTGCCGGGTCGGTGCTGAAAAGTTGACCGCCGCCCAGTTCGCCGTCGACGGCAGCCTGCTCTGCCTCCAGGGCTGCAATGCGCGCCGGCAGACCGTCGAATTCCCGCTGTTCTTTGTAACTGAGCTTCTTTTTGTTGGCCGTTGGAGCCGCGGCCGGCGCTGGCGCCGCCGCCGCTTTGGTCACAGGCAAGGCGTTTTGTGCATCACGCTCGCGCTGCAACGCTTCCGAACGCGCCGACTGCGTCATCCAGTCCTGCACGTCGCCCACGTACTCGCGCCAGCGGCCCTCGCCCTCGAACACCAGCGTGCTCGTGACCACGTTGTCCAGAAAGCGCCGGTCGTGGCTGACCAGGAAGACCGTGCCTTCATATTGTTGGAGCAGGTCCTCAAGCAGCTCCAGCGTGTCAATATCCAGATCGTTGGTCGGCTCGTCGAGGACCAGCACATTGGCCGGCCGCGCAAACAGGCGCGCCAACAGCAAGCGGTTGCGTTCGCCACCCGAGAGCGTGCGCACCGGCGCGTTGGCCCGTGCAGGCGAAAACAGGAAATCGCTCAGGTAACTTTTCACGTGAGTGCGCTTGTTCCCGATTTCGATCCACTCGCTGCCCGGGCTGATGAAGTCTTCCAGCGTGGCGTCCAGGTCCAGCTGGTCGCGCATCTGGTCAAAGTAGGCCACACTGACTTTGCTGCCCTGCCGCACCGAACCGCTGGTGGGTATCAGCTCACCAAGGATGATCTTGAGCAGCGTGGTCTTGCCCGCGCCGTTGGGACCGATCAGTCCGATCTTGTCGCCGCGCAAGATGGTCGCCGAGAAATCTCGAATCACCGTTCGCACGCCACCGTCGGTGGTCGGGAACGACTGCGTCACCTTTTCCAGCTCCGCCACGATCTTGCCGCTGGCGCTCCCACTGGCCACTTCCAGCCTCACGCTGCCCAACGCGTCGCGCCGCTGCGCCCGCTGCTCGCGCAAACGCTCTAGCCGCGTGATACGCCCCTGCGCACGGGTGCGACGCGCCTCCACGCCCTTGCGGATCCACACCTCTTCCTGGGCAAGAAGCTTGTCGGCGCGGGCGCTGATCACCGCCTCCTGCGCCATCTGCTCTTCTTTCAGGAACTGGTACTGCGCAAAGTTGCCCGGGTAGCTCAGCAGCCGTCCGCGGTCCAGCTCCACCATGCGCGTGGCCACTCGGTCCAGAAAAGCCCGGTCGTGGCTGATCGTCACCAGACTGCCCTTGTATTCCAACATCAGGTCTTCCAGCCACGTGATGCTGTCCAGATCCAGGTGGTTGGTCGGCTCGTCCAGCAGCAGCACGTCGGGGCGGCTTACCAGCGCTTGAGCCAGCGCTACACGTTTTTTGTTGCCCCCCGAGAGCTCGCCAACCTTCACATCGCCTTCGAGGTGCAGGCGGTGCAGCGTTTCTTCCACACGCTGTTCCCAGTTCCACGCATCCAGCGCTTCGATCCGGTTCTGCAGCGCATCGAGGTCCAGTCCGTCGGCACCACTCAGGTATAGATCACGAGCTGCGCGAGCATCGGCCAGGCCCACGCTGGCCGCTTCAAACACAGTGGATTGCAGGTCAAGAAGGGGTTCTTGAGGCACGTAGGCGATGCGCAAGCCCGTTTGCACCTGCAGGGTGCCGTCGTCTGGCTTTTCCAGAGAAGCCAGAATTTTGAGCAGAGACGACTTGCCTGTCCCATTGCGCCCGATCAGGCCGACGCGCTCTTGAGTCTCCAGCGCAAAATCCGTGTGATCGAGGAGCGCTACGTGACCAAAGGCCAGCTGCGCGTTCTGAAGAGTGATAAGTGCCATGCAAAGCCCGAGACAAAAGAGCCGCGATTATCCCCGGCGCCTCTCGCGTCCTCACATGGGTCTCATATATGAAGACCGCCTATCGCGAGGCGTGCACGTACAGAGAGGTCTGCACGCCTCACGGGTGTTGTGGCGCGTCGTGCTAGCGGCTCAGTTCGAAAATTTTTTGAGCAGATTTGACGAGGGCCTAAAATCTGGCATATACTGCAAGGCTCCGCTGAACACAGCAACCCTCTCCGGGGGATGCGAAGTGAAAGGGGAGACGCAGTGAAAGCGGTGCAGAAAGTTCAGATAAAAAATTTGATTTTTTGACAGCGCGGCAAAAACTGATGTATACTACGAGGCTCAGCTGATCGCAGCTAAGC
>JANPKR010000166.1:0-2997 GCA_031426175.1 Hydrogenophaga sp.
CGGAATGCCGCAAGAGAATTCGATGATGTCGATGCCGCGCGCCACTTCGCCCTGCGCGTCGGTGAACACCTTGCCGTGCTCGGCGGTGATCAGGTGGGCCAGCTCGTCCTTGTGCTGGTTGACCAGCTCCAGGAACTTGAACATCACCCGTGCCCGGCGAATAGGCGGGGTGTCGGCCCAGGCCGGAAACGCGGCTTGCGCAGCAGCCACTGCGGAGTCCACGTCGGCCACGTTGGCCAGCGCGACCTGGCCGGTCACGGCCCCGGTGGCGGGGTTGAACACGTCCAGCTTGCGGGTGGAGGTGCCGGCTGCGGGTTGGCCGCCAATGAAGTGGTTGATATTTGCAATGCTCATGGTCAGGCTCCTAAGAATGGCGCGAGTGTGAAAGGAAAAAGGGCAAAAAGCCAATGAAATTGCCAGAGGCGAGCTATAAGCATCCCAAATAATGGTGTCGCCCAACCTGGAGACCGCATGAACCCACCAACCCTGATCCACGTGGACCCGCAAACCCTGAGAGCGTTCGCCGCCGTGGCGCGCGAGGGCAATGTGTCGCGCGCAGCGCAACGCCTGCACCTGAGCCAGCCCGCCGTGAGCCTGCAGCTCAAGGCGCTGGCCGAGGCCACCGGTCTGCAGCTCTTCACCCGCACTCCACAAGGCATGGCCCTCACGCACGACGGCACCGCCTTGCTGCCGCTGGCCGACAAGGCCCTGGCGGCGCTGGCCGACTTTGGCCACGCCGCCGCCGGCCTGCACAACACGGTGCGAGGCCTTCTTCGCATCGGCACCATCCTCGACCCTGAATTCACCCGTCTGGGGGCTTTTCTGAAGCAGCTCGTGGAGTCCAGCCCGCAAGTGGGCACCGAGCTGCGCCAGGGCATGAGCGGCGACGTGCTCGCGCTCATCGACCGTGGCGATCTGGACGTGGGCTTCTTCCTCAACCTGCCCGACGAGCCGGCGGGTCCGGCGCACCGCCTGCGCGCACTGACCCGCTTCACCTACCGCGTGCTGGCCCCCGCCGGCTGGGAACCACGGGTCATCGGAAAGGACTGGAAAGCGCTCGCTGCCCTTCCTTGGCTGGCGACCCCACCGGCCAGCGCCCACCACCGCCTGCAACGCCGTGTGTTCGGCCCGGGTTCGCTCACCGGCCTGGAGCCGCATCGCGTCGCGTTGGTGGACCAGGAAGCGTCGATGCTCGATCTGGTGAAAAGCGGCGTGGGCCTGTCGCTGGTGCGCGATTCGATCGCCATGCGCGAAGCCCAGGCGCGCGGTCTGGTGATCGCCGATCAGGTGGAGCTGGCCTGCGACCTCAGCTTTGTGTGTCTGGCCTCACGCGGCGGCGAGCCGGTGATCGAGGCGGCGTGGGCGGCGCTGGAGGCGGTGTGGGGTCAGGGGCTGTCGGGCCGCACGGCGCCTTGAAGTTCTGTTTTTTCGATGCAATGTTCCTGATATCTCTGCTTTTTCGGAACCGGCAAGACGCCTACCCTACGGGGTACTCAATGTTCCTTGAAGGAGACTCTGATGAAAAAGTGGATTTCCCTGTTGGCCGTGGTCATGACCCTCGGTCTGGGTGCGGCGCATTTCGACGCTGAAGCCAAGCGCATGGGCGGTGGCAAGTCGTTCGGCATGCAGCGCCAGTCCGCACCGCCAGCCAAAGCGCCTGCTGCACCCACCGCCGCGCCTGCCGCAGCGGGTGCCGGAGCCGCTGCTGCCAGCACCGGCCGCAGCTGGATGGGCCCGATCGCGGGTCTCGCCGCGGGCATTGGTCTCATGGCGTTGGCCTCACACCTGGGCTTTGGTGAAGGCTTGGCCAACATGCTGATGATCGGCCTGCTGATCGCCGCCGCCATCGCTGTGTTCGGCTTCATCATGCGCAAGCGCGCCATGGCGCAGCAAGGCGGTTCGGGTGGCCTGGCCTACGCGGCCGCTGGCGCCAACCGCCAGAGCACGCCTGACACGAATGTCCTGCGCACGCCGGTGAACGCCGGTGGCTCGATGATCGGCAGCTCCCTGGGTGGTGGCGCCAGTGTTGCCAGCCGCATCCCGGCCGACTTCGACGTGGCCGCTTTCGAGCGCAACGCCAAGGTCAACTTCATCCGTCTGCAGGCCGCCAACGACGCGGGCAACCTCGACGACATCCGCGCCTTCACGACGCCGGAGATGTTTGCCGAGCTGCAGATGGACCTGAGTGACCGGGGTGCTGCCACCCAGCACACCGACGTGGTGCACATCAACGCCGAAGTGCTGGAAGTGGAAGAGGGCCCGGCTCTGTACGTGGTGAGCGTGCGCTTCACCGGCGAGACGCGCGAAAACGGTGCTGAAGTGGCCGAGAGCTTCGACGAGATCTGGCACCTGTCCAAGCCGCGCCACGCCAACGGTGGCTGGTTGCTGGCCGGCATTCAGCAAAGCGTCTGACGCCGCTGCGGGGACATGCCCCGCTGCTGAAAAAAAGGCCCCGGTACCCACGTGCCGGGGCCTTTTTCTTCTGGTTCCCTCAGTCCGCCTTGCCGGGCGCTGCCTGTCGCCGCAACCGATCCCAGTCTTTCAGGGCCTGCTGCAGGCGGTTTTTCGAATCGGGATGGCCTTTGCTGAAGGTTTTGGTGAGGAAGGAGCGCAGCCCTTCGTCGGGCGCTGGCGCACCGCTGGCCTTGAGCGCGTCGATGAGCAGCATCACCACCTGAAAACTTTTGGCGCGAGCGGCCATGTGCAGCATGGCCTGGCCAGCCGGCGTGCGGTCTTGCGGGTCGGCGCCGTTGTCCAGCATGTAACGCACCAGGCCGGCTTTGCCTTCGCTGCAGGCCCAGTGCCAGGGCACCAAGCCGCCCTCGGCCGGAGCATGGAAGTCGGTGCCGGGTGCCAGCAGTTCGGGTGCCAGCGGCCAGCCCGAGGCCTTGATCAATTGTTGGTTCTACAAGACGGTCATCGGTGCGAGAGGTGGGTTGAGGGTGGGATATCGCACGAATCCACCACATGAATGACTTTGGATGACATAGCAGCACA
>JANPKR010000167.1:0-3272 GCA_031426175.1 Hydrogenophaga sp.
AAGGGTCCGTATGAATCACCAGAAGCGCAGCAAGGCTCAACTCGCGCAACGCGTGGCGCGCGACATCCACGATGGCGCCTACGTGAACCTCGGTATCGGCATGCCCACGCAGGTGGCGAACCACCTGGCCCCGGGCATCGAAGTGGTGTTGCACAGCGAAAACGGCATCCTGGGCATGGGCCCGGCGCCGGCCGCTGGGCTTGAGGACTACGACCTCATCAACGCCGGCAAACAACCGGTGACGCTGCTGCCCGGCGGCGCGTATTTTCACCATGCCGACAGCTTCGGCATGATGCGCGGCGGCCATCTCGACATCTGCGTGCTCGGCGCGTTTCAAGTGTCGGCCACGGGCGATCTGGCGAACTGGAGCACCGGCGAGCCGGGTGCGAGTCCCGCTGTGGGCGGCGCAATGGACCTGGCCGTGGGTGCCAAACAGACCTGGGTGATGATGGACCTGCTCGACAAACAGGGCCGCAGCAAGGTGGTGCAAGCCTGCAGTTACCCGCTCACCGGTGTCGCCTGCGTGAAACGCATCTACACCGATCTCGCCACACTCGCGTGCACGCCGCAGGGCCTGCGGCTCATCGACAAGGTCGATGGCCTGGAGCACGCCGAACTCGAACGACTGGTGGGCCTGCCCATCGCCGCCTGACCCCACAACACCGGAGACCTTCATGACACACGCCTTCATCTGCGACGCCATTCGCACTCCCATCGGCCGCTACGGCGGTGCGCTCTCCAGCGTGCGCACCGACGACCTCGGCGCCATCCCGCTGCGCGCGCTGATGCAGCGCAACCCGGGGGTGGACTGGGCCAGCATCGCCGATGTGATCTTCGGCTGTGCCAACCAGGCCGGTGAAGACAACCGCAACGTGGCCCACATGGCCAGCCTGCTGGCCGGGCTGCCGATGGAGGTGCCCGGCGCCACCATCAACCGCCTGTGCGGTTCGGGCCTCGATGCCTTGGGCACCGCAGCGCGCGCCATCCGCGCGGGCGAGGCCGGTCTCATGATCGCCGGCGGTGTGGAGAGCATGAGCCGCGCGCCCTTCGTGATGCCCAAAGCCGAGAGCGCCTTCGGCCGCAACAACGCGGTGTACGACACGACCATCGGCTGGCGCTTCGTCAACAAGCTGATGAAGGAAAAGTACGGCGTGGACTCCATGCCCGAGACCGCCGAGAACGTGGCGACCGAATTCAAGATCGAGCGCGAGGCACAGGACCGCATGGCCCTGGCCAGCCAGACCAAGGCCGTGGCCGCGCAGAAGGCCGGGCACCTGGCGCGCGAGATCGTGGCGGTGACGATCCCGCAGAAGAAGGGCGACGCGATCGTGGTGGAGCACGACGAACACCCGCGAGCCACGACCATGGAGTCGCTCGCCAAGCTCAAGGGCGTGGTGCGGCCCGACGGCAGCGTGACCGCCGGCAACGCCAGCGGCGTGAACGATGGCTCTTGCGCCTTGCTGTTGGCCGATGAAGCCAGCGCAAACAAGAACGGCCTGACGCCTCGCGCCCGTGTGGTCGGCATGGCCACGGTGGGTGTGGCCCCGCGCATCATGGGCATCGGTCCGGCACCAGCCACGCAGAAGGTGCTGGCGCTCACCGGCTTGTCGCTGGCGCAGATGGACGTGATCGAACTCAACGAGGCCTTTGCCGCGCAAGGCCTGGCGGTGTTGCGCATGCTCGGCCTGCAGGATGACGACGAGCGCGTGAACGCCTGGGGCGGTGCCATTGCCCTGGGCCACCCGCTGGGCGCCAGCGGCGCTCGCCTCGCCACCACGGCGGTCAACCGCCTGCACGCCACGGGTGGGCGCTACGCCTTGTGCACTATGTGCATCGGCGTGGGGCAGGGCATTGCGCTGGTGATTGAACGCGTCTGACCAGCCCGTTTTCCGGCGCGTGCGCGTTGCGTGCCACTGGCCATCCGGAGGCACCGGCCGATAATCCAACCCACCCAACGAGCCCGCCATCAGACGCGGGCTCTTCTTTTGTCTGAACCTCGTGGCCCTGTCCCTCATCACCGATCCGTTTTTCTACGCCGTGGCGATTCCCGCCGTGCTGTTGCTCGGCGTGAGCAAGAGCGGGTTTGGTGCCGGCTTTGGCTCGCTGGCGGTGCCCATGATGGCGCTGGCGGTCACCGTGCCACAGGCTGCGGCCATCCTCATGCCGGTGTTGCTCCTCATGGACCTGCTGGGTATGGCCGCGTTCCGCAACAACGTGGACAAGCGATTGCTGATGTTCCTGTTGCCTTTCGGGCTGGCAGGCATCGTGGTCGGCGCGTTGCTGTTCAAGCTGCTCGACGCGCGCGTGGTGGCCGGCATCGTGGGGGTCTTCACGCTGCTCTTTCTGGCGCAGCGCTTGGTGTTCCCGCCCAAGCCCGACAGCCCACCGCCGCCCAAATGGGTCGGCGCTCTGCTCAGTGTGACCTCGGGTTTCACCAGCTTCATTGCGCACGCAGGCGGGCCGCCGATCAACGCCTACGTGATCCCGCTGCGTCTCTCGCCCCTGTTGTTCACCGGTACGCTGGCCTTCTTCTTTTTCTTCATCAACCTGGCCAAGTGGATTCCCTACGCCTGGCTGGGATTGCTCGACGTGCGCAACATGACGACCTCGCTGGCCTTGCTTCCGTTTGCGCCCATTGGCGTTTGGGTGGGCGTTCGCATTGCGCACCGCATCAAGCCGCAGCTCTTTTACCGGCTGGTCTACACCGGCATGTTCCTCACCGGCTGCAAACTGGTCTGGGACGCGCTCGCATAACATAGGCGCTCGCTGTGTCCGCCCCGTCCGCTTGCCATTTGCGCGGGCCGTTTCCTTCCCAAGGAGCTCCAGATGCCGATCGTGGTGGTTGCCAATCCCAAAGGAGGCGTGGGCAAATCCACGCTGTCGACCAACGTCGCAGGCTATTTCGCCAGCCAGGGCCACCCGGTGATGCTGGGTGACGTCGACCGACAGCAGTCGTCGGCCCTGTGGCTCAAATTGCGCCCGCCCGCCGCGCGGTCCATTCAGAGCTGGGCGGTGTCGCACGACCTGATCGCCCGTCCACCCAAAGACACCACCCATGTGGTGCTGGACACGCCCGCCGGCCTGCACGGGTGGCGCTTCAAGGACGTGCTGAAGATCGCCGACAAGGTGCTGGTGCCCTTGCAACCCAGCATCTTCGACATCTACGCCACGCGCGCCTTTCTCGACGAGTTGGCGGAAACCCGCCGGGCCGACAAGCTGCAGGTCGGCATCGTCGGCATGCGGGTCGACCCGCGCACCATCTCGGCCGACAA
>JANPKR010000168.1:0-5806 GCA_031426175.1 Hydrogenophaga sp.
GCGCGTGGTTCGGTCGTAGATGCCGCGGCGCGGCGCTGCCGGAGGCGCCGGCAAGACCACCGACACCACCAGTGCGGCTGAGACCAGGAAGCCCACCACCGTGCCGGCGAACAGATCGTGAAAGCCGATGACGGTGAGCAGCGCAGCCGCCAGCATGGGACTCACAAGACTTTCCATGTCGTAGGCCAGGCGCGACAGCGACAAAGCCTTGGTGTAGTCCTTCTCATCCGACAGCACATCGGGAATGGTGGCCTGAAAGGTGGGCGTGAAAGCGGCCGATGCTGCCTGCAGCACAAAGATCAGCACGTACACCTCCCAGATCTGGGAGACAAACGGCAGCAGCAACGCAACTGCCGCACGCACCAGGTCCAGCGCAACCAACATGGTGCGCCTGGGCAGACGGTCGACAAACGCAGCAGCCACCGGGGCCACGCCCACGTACGCGACCATCTTGATGGCCAGCGCCGTGCCCAACACCATGCCTGCGTTGTCGCCAGCGAGCTCGAACGCCAGCAGTCCCAACGCCACCGTGGCCAGCCCCGTTCCGATCAAGGCAATGACCTGTGCGGCGAACAGATGGCGGTAGGTGCGGTTGGAAAGAATGTCCAGCATATGGGTCTCGACTTCGAAGCGCTGGCGAGTCGCAGGGCAGTGGAATTACAAGTAACGGGTGATTTCCCTGAACTCGTCCAGCGAATGGCGTTGCCCCGATTTCAGAGGCCCCATCAGGTCTTCCAGGCAATGATCCAAGTGGTCCTGAATCAAGGTCTTCTTGGCCTGCTGAATGGCTTTCTCCACCGCCTGCAACTGCTGCGCTACGTCCAGGCAGTCGCGCCCCTGAACCACCATGTCGATGGTGCTGATCAGGTGCCCACTGGCACGGCGAAGGCGTTTGATGATGGCCGGATGTGAGGCATGTGTGTGCGGTTGTGTCATGGCTGATCGTATCCCCTCGGGGAGGTTACTATATCGCCCTTGTCAACTCCGAACACCGCACTGTCCATGGCCGTACCCCTCACGCGTTCAATGCGCCCCGACTGGGCAGCGCCGGGCATGCGCTGGCTGGTGCTGTTGGTGATCCTGTTTGGCACCGTCGTCTCTTCCGTGGGAGGCATGTATTCCCATGGCATCGCGGCCATTTCGGCAGTGAGCCACGTCTCTGCAGCGTCGTCGGAAACTGAACACGAACATTCTCACGGTCATGCTCACGAAGATGGTGACAGCGACGCTGAATGGGTCGTGGGAAGTCAAGGCGCAAGTGCTGACCATCCCCACCATGGAGCCGATCACTCGCATGACAAGGCCCACGCACTGCCTGCAGAGTTGCACTTGGCTGCGCCGGTGCTTCCCGCCTGGTTCGGGCATGTGCGGCTGTGGATTGAAATAGTGCAGGCGTCGCGGCTCGAACGCCCGCCCATGGGCTGAGAACACACCCGTTCCCGCTCTGCGCTGCAACGCTCAGCGCCCCCATTCATTTCAGATCATCGGAGTCTTCATGCACAGCCATGTCCACGACAGGCTGCCTCGTTCGCCATGGGCGATCGGGCATCCCCGTCTCTTCTTGCTCTTTGCCTTCTTCATGTGCCTGCTCCTGGGCACGGCGGAGGTCTTTGCCCACGCTGTCACCGAGGGTGACAAGGGCTACATCCAGGAAATCTCGGGCGTCAATCTGCTGCCCTTTGTGTACCTGGGCGCCAAACACATGATGACCGGCTACGACCACATCCTGTTCCTGTTCGGCGTGATCTTCTTCCTCTACCGCATCAAGCACATAGGCATCTATGTGAGCCTGTTTGCGATCGGCCACTCCACCACCATGATCCTGGGCGTGTACTTCAACGTCGGTATCAACAGCTACCTGATCGACGCCATCATCGGTCTGTCTGTGGTCTACAAAGCCTTGGACAACATCGGTGCATTCCAGCGCTGGCTCGGGTTCCAGCCCAACACCAAAGTCGCCACCCTCGTGTTTGGTCTGTTCCACGGTTTCGGCCTGGCCACCAAGATCATCGAGTACGAGATCTCACCCGACGGACTGGTGCCCAACCTGCTGGCCTTCAACTTGGGTGTGGAAATCGGGCAGTTGCTGGCTCTGGCCGTGATCTTGATCGGCATGAGCTATTGGCGCCGCACCCCCAGTTTCATTCGCCACGCCTACACCGCCAACGTCGCCATGATGAGCGCGGGCTTCATCCTGGTGGGTATGCAGCTCACCGGCTACTTCGTGTCGTGAACACCCAAGGAATACTCAACATGTACAACAGCGATTCCCCCACCCGCGCCGAACTGCCTTCTTCCAAGCAGCTTCTGCGCTCCACCATCCTGGCTGCCGTATCGGCCGTTGTTCTTCTGGTGGCCGTCGTTCTGCCGGCTGAATACGCCGTCGATCCCACCGGCATCGGACGTGTCTTGCGCATGGCCGAGATGGGCGAGATCAAGCAAGAACTGGCGGCTGAGGCAGCGGCGGATGCTGCTGCCGCTTCTGCCGCTCCCGCGCAAGCGACAGACCCAGTTGCTGCGGTAACGGCCACTTCCAACGCTGCTCAGCCGCCAGCGCCAGCCCCGGCCCCGGCTGCTGCTGCCGCTCCCGGAATCGAATGGCGTGACGAGCTGCCTTTCACCCTGGCGCCCGGCGAGGGCACAGAGATCAAGCTGAAGATGGCCGAAGGGGCGAAAGCTCAATACGCTTGGGTCGTCGACGGTGGACAGGTCAACTTCGACACCCATGGAGATGCTCGTGGCAAGTCGATCAGCTACGAAAAAGGCCGTGGCGTTGCGGCCGATGAGGGCGTGCTGGAAGCGGCGTTCGCTGGCAATCACGGCTGGTACTGGCGCAACCGGGGCCAAGCCAACGTCACGGTGATCTTGCGCACGAGCGGTGACTACTCGGACATCAAGAGAATGAAGTGAGCGCAGGGCGCTGCCATTTCTTTGGCAGCGCCCACTTCGAACACTTGTTTCAGGACTCAACCTCTGCGCTTCCAACCCCGGAGCAACAGCGCGTTGCTCACCACGCTCACGCTGCTCAGCGCCATGGCCGCACCGGCCACCACCGGGTTGAGCAGGCCTGCCACCGCCAGCGGAATGCCGATCACGTTGTAGGCAAACGCCCAGAACAGGTTTTGGCGAATCTTGCGGTAGGTTCGGCGCGAGATGTCGATCGCATCGGCCACCAGCGCGGGGTCGCCCCGCATCAGGGTGATGCCGGCGGCGTGCATGGCCACGTCGGTGCCGGTGGACATGGCGATGCCCACGTCGGCCGAGGCCAGCGCCGGTGCATCGTTGATTCCGTCGCCCACCATGGCCACCGAGTGACCACCTTCCTTGAGCCGGTTGACGATAGCCGCCTTGTCTGCGGGCAAAACCTGGGCTTTAATGTGGTCGATACCGAGCGCGCTGCCAACCGCGGTTGCGCTACCCAGGTTGTCACCAGTGACCATCACGGTGCGAATGCCCAAAGCCTGCAGGCTCTGAATGGCGATGATCGCGCTGGCCTTCGGGGCATCGCCAAATGCCAGCATGCCCACCAGCGCGGGTGCCCCCGTCACATCGGCGAGCCATGAGACCGTGCGTCCCTCGTCTTCAAGCTGGCGGGCGGGTTCGGCCAGAGCCGAAGTGTCCACGCCCAGCTCCTGCATGTAACGCGGACTGCCCAGACGCAATGCACGACCCCGCACTTCGGCAGACATGCCGCGTCCCGGGACGGCGCTCACCTTGGCGGCGGAGAGCAGCGCAAGGCCGGCATCTTCAGCAGCGTTCATCACGGCGCGTGCCAGCGGGTGTTCGCTACCCGCCTGAATCGCGGCACTCCAGGACAGCAACTCATCGTCGTGGCCGGGGGCCGGCACCGCCGCGACCAGCGTCGGCTTGCCTTCGGTGAGCGTGCCCGTCTTGTCGAACGCGACAGTGTCGATGCGGTGCGCGACCTCCAGCGCTTCGGCATCCTTAATCAGGATGCCCTGGCGAGCGGCCACCCCGGTGCCCGCCATGATGGCGGTCGGTGTCGCCAGGCCCCGTGCACAAGGACAGGCGATCACCAGCACCGCCACCGCGTTCAAAATGGCCTGCTCCCAGTTTCCGGTGGTCAGGCCCCAGCCCAGCAGGGTGAGTGCGGCGATCAGCAGGACCACCGGCACAAAGATGGCGCTCACCCGGTCCACGATTCGCTGGATCGGGGCTTTCTTCGCCTGCGCCGATTCGACCATGCGCACGATGCGCGAGAGCGTGGACTCGGTACCCACCGCAGTGGTCTCCACCAGCAGCAGTCCTTCGGCATTGACAGCGCCGCCGGTGACCTTGTCGCCCGTGTGTTTGGCCACTGGCAGACTTTCGCCCGTGATCAGCGACTCGTCCACCTGGCTGGATCCCGTAATGACGACACCATCGACCGGTATGCGTTCGCCCGGGCGAATCACCACGGTGTCCCCCACCTTCACCTGCGCGATGGCGACATCTACATCGCCATAAGGCATGCGCACGCGCGCCACCTCGGGCTTGAGGGCGTTGAGGGCGGCGATGGCGGCCGTGGTCTGGCGTTTGGCGCGCGACTCCAGCCATTTGCCCAGCAGCACCAGCGTGATGATCACCGCCGATGCTTCAAAGTACAGGTGCGGCATGCCGTGTTCGGCGTGCTTGAACAGCAGATACACGCTCAGGCCATATCCGGCGCTGGTGCCTAGGGCCACCAGCAGGTCCATGTTGCCAGCGCCGGCACGCACGGCCTTCCAGCCCGCGCGGTAGAAGCGCGCGCCCAGCCAGAACTGAACGGGCGTGGCCAGCGCGAGCTGCAACCAGCCATTGATTGTCCAGTCAGAGCCTAGCAGCATGGCAACCATGGGCAGCACCAAAGGCAGCGACAGCACAGCGGCCAGCGCCACCGGCCACCAGGGTTCGCCATTGCGTTGTGCGGTCTCGGCACCCGGCTCCGCGCTGGGTTCTTCGCCCACTCTGTATCCGGCCTTTTGCACCGCAGCCACCAGACTGGCAGCAAGCGTTGAAGAGACAGCGCTCACCGTGGCGCGTTCGGTTGCGAGGTTGACGCTGACTTCCTTCACGCCAGCAACGGCCTTCAAGGCCTTTTCGACGCGGCCCACGCAAGAGGCGCAGGTCATGCCTTCGATGGGAAACTGATGCTCGATGAGCGACAAGGTGGCGGTGTTCATGAGGCACTCCAATGGTTGAGGATGGAGCGAATGGTTGGCCTTGCCACGGTGGCAAGCGCAACGGCCGATGCGACTTGACATTGCCACCGTGGCAATGCCCACAGTGCAGATTCCCTCAATCCTTTACGGAGTCATCTATGCACGAATTCCACCTCCCTGATATGACCTGCGGCCATTGCGCTTCCAAGGTGAATGTCACCTTGAAACTGGTTGATCCAGCCTGCGAGATACAGGTCGATCTGCCGCGGCGTCTGATCACCGTGAAAAGCGGTGAGGACCGCGATGCTCTGGTCGAAGCGCTGGCTGACGCCGGCTACCCAACCCTCTGACCCCTGCTCGTCAGGGCTCTCCCGGTGAGGGCCTTGACCTTCCCACCATGACAAGCTACATCCTCGACCCATGCAGTCATTCAACCCATGGAGCGCGCCATGACCACACTCATGAACATTGGAGAAGCGGCTGCAGCCGCTGGCGTTTCCGCCAAGATGATTCGCCACTACGAGCAGATCGGCCTCCTGCCTGAGGCAGAACGCAGCGATGCGGGCTACCGGCTGTATGGTGATCGTGAAGTCTCGGTACTGCGATTCGTCCGACAGTCGCGCCATCTGGGGTTTTCGGTGGCCCAGATCGCCGAGCTCATCGGC
>JANPKR010000169.1:0-1927 GCA_031426175.1 Hydrogenophaga sp.
GGCGTGGCCTCGGTGCTGTTTGACCGACCCCAGGCGCGCAATGCGATGACCTGGGCCATGTACGAGCAGCTCGCGGCCATCAACCGCGATCTGAGCCTTGACCGAAGCGTGCGCGTGGCGGTGTTTCGCGGAGCGGGTGGGCAGGCCTTCGTGGCCGGCACCGACATTGAGCAGTTCTCGGCTTTCAAGACCGGCGAGGACGGCGTGGCCTACGAGCGCCAGATCGAGTCCGGCATCGAGTTGATGTGCCAACTGCCCATGCCCACCGTGGCCGTGGTCGAGGGTTGGTGTGTGGGCGGCGGGCTGGCCATTGCCACTGCGTGCGACTTCCGCCTGGCCACGCCGGGCGCGAAGTTCGGCGTGCCGATTGCCAAAACACTGGGCAACTGCCTGGCCATTGCCAACGTGGCGCGGCTGCGCGCGGCCTTCGGTCACCAACGGGTGAAACGCATGCTGTTGCTGGCCGAGTTCATCGGTGCTGAAGAAGCACTGGCTTGCGGTTTTCTGCAGGCCATCGAGACGCCAGAAGCCATCGAATCCGCCACCACGGCGCTCGCGCACAGGCTCGGAGCACTGGCTCCGGTCACGCAGCGCGTGAGCAAGGCCACGTTGGAGCGCTTGGCCACACACGACCTGGCCGAGTCTGAAGACCTGATCCGCGCGGCCTATGGCAGCGACGACTTCCACGAAGGCGTGGCCGCTTTCGTGGCCAAGCGACCCCCCGTCTGGAGCGGCCAGTGAAACCATCCACCGGACCGCTCGCGGGCCTGCGTGTGCTCGAAATCACCCAGATCATGTCGGGCCCCACCTGCGGCCTGCTGCTGGCCGACATGGGTGCGGACGTGATCAAGATCGAGAAGATCCCCGGCGGCGACGACGCGCGTGGCTACCGCGACCCGCAGGTGGGCGGTGTGTCGGCGCCGTTCATGATGATGAACCGCAACAAGCGCGGCCTGGCACTCAACCTCAAGAGTCCCAAGGGTCGCGCGCTGCTGTTGAAGATGGCGAAGAACGCCGACGTGCTGGTGGAGAATTTCCGCGGCGGCACCATGGACAAGCTGGGCCTGGGCTATGAGGCCCTCAGAGCCGAAAATCCAGGCCTCATCTATTGCGCCATCACCGGCTACGGCCGCAGCGGGCCGTATGCAGACAAGGGCGGCTTCGACCTCATCGCACAAGGCTTCGCGGGCCTGATGTCCATCACCGGCGAAGCGGGCCGCCCGCCCGCCAAAAGCGGCAACGCGGTGTCCGACATGAACGCCGGCATCCTGGCTGCGCTGGGCATCCTCGCGGCGTACATCCACAAACTCAAGACCGGCGAAGGCCAGGTGGTGGACACGTCGCTGAGCGACGCGGCCTTGCAGCAGACCTACTGGCACGCGGCGGTGTGGTTCGCCACGCAACGCTCGCCCGAGCCTACAGGCTCGGCGCACATCCTCACCGCACCCTACCAGGCGTTTGAAGCCAGCGACGGCTGGATCAACATCGGCGGCGCCAACCAGACCAACTGGGAACGCATCTGCGACGTGCTCGGCCACCCCGAGTGGCGCAACGACCCGCGCTTTGCCACCAACAGCGACCGCATGGCGCACCTGGGTGTGCTGGTGGATTTGATGAACGCCGTGGTGCGCATGCGAACGCGCGAGCAGTGGCAGGCGGCGTTTGACGCAGCGGGAGTACCTGCCGGCCCGGTGCACACCATCGGCGAAGCCTTGAGCCATCCGCAAACGGTGGCGCGTGGCATGGTGGTGGAAACAGACCACCCGCAAGCCGGTGCCACGCGGGCCATCGGCTGCCCCATCCATTTCTCGGCCTCACCCGATCGCAGCAGCACACCCGCTCCGCTGCTGGGCCAGCACACGCGCGAGGTGCTGCGCGAATTTGATCTGCCGGAGGCGGAGATCGACGCCCTCGTGGCCGAGGGCGT
>JANPKR010000170.1:0-4454 GCA_031426175.1 Hydrogenophaga sp.
CAGCCCCAACATGTGGACGCTCATCAGCCTGGGCACTGGCTCGGCGTTTGTCTACAGCGTGGTGGCCACGGTAGCGCCGCAGGCGTTCCCCGATTCGTTCGTCTCCATGGGGCGCGTGTCGGTGTACTTCGAGGCGGCGGCCGTGATCATCTCGCTCACCTTGCTGGGGCAATTGCTGGAACTCAAGGCCCGCGCGCAAACTTCGGCGGCCATCCGCTCACTGCTGGGCCTGGCGCCCAAAACCGCGCGGCGCATCAAGCCCGATGGCCAGGAAGAAGACGTGCCGCTGGCCCATGTGCACGTGGGCGATCTGCTGCGCGTGCGCCCGGGTGAGAAAGTGCCCACCGACGGCACGGTGGTTGAAGGCAACAGCGCGGTGGACGAATCCATGCTCACCGGCGAGCCGCTGCCGGTGAGCAAGCGGGTGGGTGACAAGGTGATTGGCGCCACGCTCAACGCCAGCGGAGCGCTGGTGATGAAGTCCGAACATGTGGGCTCGGCCACTGTGCTTTCGCAGATCGTGCAGATGGTCGCCATGGCGCAGCGCTCACGCGCGCCCATGCAGCGCATGGCCGACCAGGTGGCGGGCTACTTCGTAATGGGGGTCGTGGCAGCGGCGTTGCTCACCTTCGTTGTCTGGGGGTTCTTCGGGCCCGAGCCGAGCTGGGTGCATGCGCTCATCAACGCGGTGGCCGTGCTCATCATCGCCTGCCCCTGTGCGCTGGGGCTGGCGACACCCATGTCCATCATGGTGGCCACGGGAAGAGGCGCCACGCACGGCGTGCTGTTCCGCGACGCCGCCGCCATCGAGAACCTGCGCAAGGTCGACACCCTGATCGTCGACAAGACCGGCACCCTGACGGAGGGCAGGCCGAGTTTCGAGCGCGCCATCGGTCACGCGGGCTTTTCTGAAACAGAAGTTTTGCGACTGGCCGCCAGTCTGGACCAGGGCAGTGAACACCCGCTGGCCGCCGCCATCGTGACCGCAGCAACGCAACAAGGGCTTGCGCTGGACAAGTCCGAGCAGTTCGACTCGGAATCCGGTATCGGGGTGCGTGGCATGGTGGGCGGCAAGGCTCTGGCCCTGGGCAACACCGCGTTGATGCAACAGCTGGGCGTGGACGTGGCAGCGCTGGCCCTGCAAGCCGAGGCGTTGCGCGTTCAAGGGGCCAGCGTCATGTACCTCTCGGTGGACCAGGCGCTGGCCGGTTTGCTGGCGGTGTCCGACCCAATCAAGGCCACCACGGCTGCAGCACTCGCATCACTGCGCCATGCCAACCTCCGCGTGGTCATGGCCACCGGCGACGGCTGGACCACCGCGCGCTCGGTCGGCCAGCGCTTGGGCATCGACGAGGTGCATGGGGAAGTGACGCCGGCCGACAAGCTCAAACTGGTGGAGAAGCTGCAGAGCGAAGGCCGCGTGGTGGCAATGGCCGGTGACGGCATCAACGACGCGCCGGCCCTGGCCCGTGCCGACGTGGGCATTGCCATGGGAACCGGCACCGACGTGGCCATGAACAGCGCGCAGCTCACACTGGTCAAAGGCGACCTGCGCGGCATCGCCACGGCCCGAGCGCTGTCGGTGGCCACGGTGGCCAACATGAAACAGAACCTGGGGTTTGCCTTTGTTTACAACGCGTTGGGCATTCCGCTGGCCGCTGGTTTGCTGTATCCCTTCACCGGCTGGCTGCTCTCGCCCATGATCGCGGCCCTCGCCATGAGCCTGAGCTCGGCTTCGGTGATTGGCAACGCGCTGCGCCTGAGGGCTGCGTCGATACAGGAAGCCTGAGCAAGGATGCGCGGGACCGTCAACCTGCTGGGCTTCGCAGCTCGTCGAAGCGGCTGGCGAACTCCTGTCGCAGTTGTTTGCGCACCTTGGCCGCGGCGTGGCGGCGGCACTCGTCGGGTGTGACCGGCTGCAGCGGCTGCACCGCCACAGGTTTGCCGTCGTCACCCACCGCCACCATGGTGAAGAAGCAGCTGTTGGCGTGGCGCACCACCTGGTTGCGGATGTTCTCGGTCACCACCTTGATGCCGATCTCCATGGACGAGGTGCCGGTGAAGTTGACCGATGCCATGAAGGTGACGAGTTCGCCCACGTGGATGGGCTGGCGGAACATGACCTGGTCCACCGAGAGCGTGACCACGTAGCTGCGTGCGTAGCGGCTGGCGCAGGCGTAGGCCACCTGGTCGAGCAACTTGAGGATGGTGCCGCCGTGGACATTGCCCGAGAAGTTGGCCATGTCGGGTGTCATGAGCACCGTCATGGTGAGTTGATGGGTGGGCAGGTCCATGGTCGGGTTCTCGCACAGGCGCAGCAAGTCGCTGCAGGCGCGCATTGTGCCCGTCTGTGTTCGGTGTCGAACCCGGCGTGGCGGGTGTTGTAGGTCCTGTCCTACCGGTTTCTGCCATGGCCACCGACAGACCGGCGCGGCGCGACGCGGAAAACTGGGGGTATCTGCCCAACAGGAGTAAACAACATGCACGCGATCTCAGAACCCCTGCAGTCCATCTCGTCCCACAGCCCGATTGTTTCGATGCAGTGTGGCTGTGTGCCGCCCTTGCGGATCCTGGCCGGTGCGCCCGCCAACCTGTTGCTCTCAGCCTTGCCCGCTTGCGACTGGCAACACCTGTCGCAGCACATCGAGCTGGTGGAAATGCCCTTGGGCCAGGTGCTGTACGAATCGGGCAGCGACCTGAACCATGTGTACTTTCCCACCTCGTCCATCGTGTCGCTGCTCAACCTCACCGCCAGCGGCGCCTGCGCGGAATTTGCCACCGTGGGCAACGACGGCGTGGTGGGCGTGCCACTGCTCATGGGCGGCGTCTCGACCAACGGCCGTGCGGTGGTGCAAAGCGCCGGCCATGGCTACCGGCTCCCCCGCCAGGTCATCAGCGACGAGCTTGACGCCGGCGGCGCGTTGATGCAGCTGTTGCTGCGCTACACCCAGGCCTTGCTGACGCAGGTGGCGCAAACCGCGCTGTGCAACCGCCACCATGCGGTGGAGCAGCAGGTCTGCCGATTGATCTTGCTGAACCTGGACCGCGTGCAGGGCAACTGCCTTCAGATGACGCAGGAGCTCCTGGCCACCAAGCTCGGCGTGCGCCGGGAGAGTGTCACCCTGGTGGCCCTGGCGTTGCAGCGCGACGGCTTGATCCGCTATGCGCGGGGACGTATCGAGGTGCTGAACCGTGAAGGTCTGGAAGAAAGGGCTTGCGAATGTTATGCCGTGGTAAAGCTCGAATGCGACCGGCTGCTGCCTCAAGCGCCAATGGATGCATCCCGGTTCTGGATGAAGCAGCCCAGCTCAGCGCTGACCCGCTGATCCTGAACGGGAAACCTTTTGTGACAGGTACCCAGTTGAACGCGGTTAGATTTCGGCCATCCAACAGGAGAAACACATGGACAAGTCAATGATCAAAGGCATCGCAGTGGGTGGTCTCGCCATGGTGGTGCTGGGCGCCAGCGGCGTGACGGGCTACAAGGCACTGACGCAGCCCAAGGTGGCCGATGTGGTGGCAGTCAAGGAGATCACGCAGACCGTGATCACGCCGCGCGAGGTGTGTGAAATGGTGGCGGTGCAGCGCACGGCGCCGGTGAAAGACCAGAACCGCATCGCCGGCACGGTGGTGGGTGGCCTGGCCGGTGGCCTGCTCGGCAGCGCAGTGGGCAATGGGACCGGCAAGACCGTGGCCACCCTGGCAGGGGCGGCGGCCGGCGGTTATGCCGGCAACCAGGTGCAGAAGAACATGCAGCAAAAGGACGTGATCACGACCAACGAGCAACGCTGCAGGACCGTACAGGACAAGTCGCAAAAGCTGGTGGGCTACAACGTGACCTACCGCCTCGACGGCAAGGACGGCACGGTGCGCACCTCCTTCAAACCCGGTGACACGCTGCCGGTGAAAGACGGTCAGGTGGTGACCACGCCACCCGCAGACGCCAAATCCTGAATGCCTGGCCCGGGTGGTGGGCCGATCACCGGACCTTCACGATCTGGCCATCGCTGATGGTGCTGCCCGGATAGAGCAGCACCTGTTCGCCCTCGCGCACGCCCTCGCTCACCCATGCGACGTCGGCGTTGCGCTCGCGCAGCGTCACAGTGCGGGCCACGGCTCGTTTTCGGGCAATCACGAACACCCGCCACGCCTCGCCGTCGCGCACCAGCGCGGCACTGGGTACGAGCAGGGCGCCTTCCTGCCTTGAAACCGTGATGCGCGCATCGACCCGAAAGCCGTCGCCCAGGCGCTGCAACTGGGCTGTGGTGGTGTCCAGGTCAACGATCACGTTCACCCGCTGCTCCTCGATGCCAAGGGCCGACACCTTGGTGAACGCCACCGGCTCGATGCGCACCACATGGCCGGGCAGGGCGGGTGCGCCGGTGGTGAGCGTCAGGCTCACGGGCGCACCCGGCGCGATCTGCTGCACCTCGTTGGAGAGCACGTCGACCACG
>JANPKR010000171.1:0-2996 GCA_031426175.1 Hydrogenophaga sp.
TTGGGGCCGATCAGCGCGTGGATGGAGCCACGCTTGACCTTGAGGTTGACCTTGTCAACCGCGACGAAACCCTTGAACTCGCGGGTCAGGTCCCGCGTTTCGAGAATGTATTCGGTGCTCATGAATGTCGATCGCCATCAAAAAACCCGCGGGCTGAGGGCCGGCGGGCCTGTTGGAAATCCGTGCTCCTGTCTATCGGTGTTGCCATCTCGCACGACTGGCCAACGGCTGTTTGCGTTGCTGCATTGTTAGCGAACTTACGAAGTTTTCAACCTAGGGAATTCACCCTGTTGCGCCGGCTTTACAAGCAAAGACCGGGCTTCAGTTGACCCGGCCGATCTGTTTCACCACCTTGAGCATGGTGTTGGCGTCGTCTTTCACAAAACGGTCAAACTCGGGCGCGTCCTGGAACTGGAACGAGGTGCCGGCGGTGGTCATGACCTGGATGGTGCGTTCGTCCCGCGTGGCAGCGCGGGCGGCTTCGCGCAGCTTGGCCACCACGTCGGCCGGTGTGCCGGCCGGCACAAAGATGCCCGACCATTGCGAATAGGTGATGGGCACGCCGAGTTCCTTGAAGCTCGGCACATCGGGCAGCAGGGCCAGACGGCCTTCGCCCCAGTGCGCGAGCGCCCGCATCTTGCCGGCCTTGATCTGGCCCGCCACGCTGGCCGGACCACTGGCCACAGCGTCGATCTGGCCGCTGAGCAGACCCAACAAGGCCGGACCGGCTCCGGTGTAGGGCACGTGCAGCATGAAGGTGGACGTGGCCGACTTCAGCTGCTCCATCGGCACGTGCATGGTGCCGTAGTTGCCCGACGAGCCGAACGAGATGCGGCTCGGGTTGGCCTTGGCGTGGGCAATGAAATCGGCGTAGGTCTTCCAGGGGCTGTCGGCGCGCACCACCAGCACGGTTGGGTCGGCCGTGATGCGGGCGATCGGCAGCAGCTGGTTCAACTCGAACATGGGCGCGCGGTTGAGGATCTTGTCCGCCTCGGGCAGCACCACCACCGACGACAACGCCATCAGCACCGTGTAACCGTCGGGCGCGGCCTTGGCCACCTGCGCCATGCCGATGCCGCCACCGGCACCACCGCGGTTCACCACCACCACCGTCTGGTTGAGGTGTTTGCCCATGGCCTCGGCCACCGGCCGGCCCACGGTGTCGGCCACGCCACCGGGCGGGAACGGCACCACCATGGTGATCGGCTTGTTGGGATAGGGATCTTGAGCCAGCGAGGCCATGGCAGCGGTGGCTGCCACGACGGCGAGGCACAGGCTTCTGATGCGTCGGTTCATGTGTTGTGTCTCCGGTCGATTTTTTGAGGGTCAGACGAACGTGTTCTGCAGCGTGCCGATGCCGTCGATCTCGATACGCACCACATCGCCCTTCTTGAGGAACACCGGCGGCTTCAAGCCCAGGCCCACGCCGGCGGGTGTGCCGGTGGCGATCACGTCGCCGGGGTAGAGGGTGATGCCGCGCGAGATGGTTTCGATCAGCGTGGGGATGTCGAAGATCAGGTCTTCGGTGCGGCCATCCTGGCGCAGGCTGTCGTTGACCCAGCAGCGCACGCGCGTGTGCTGCCCGTCCAGTTCGTCGGCCGTGACGATCCACGGGCCCATGGGGCAAAACGTATCGAAGCTCTTGCCCATGTCCCACTGCTGGTGGCGCATCTGCACATCGCGCGCGGTCACATCGTTGACGATGGTGTAGCCGTACACGTGTTTCATCGCATCGTCGCGCGCAATGTTCTTGCCACCCACACCAATGATCACTGCCAATTCGGCTTCGTAGTCGATCTGCTCGGACACCGCTGCACCCGGCAACACCACGTCGTCGCCATTGGCAATCACGCACTCGGGCACTTTGGTGAACACGATGGGCCAGGTGGCGGGGTTGGCGTTGTTGTCTTTGAACACGGAAGCCTGCAGTTCCCTGGCGTGCTCGTGGTAGTTGCGCCCCACGCACCACAGGTTGCGCCGGGGCAGCGGAAGCGGTGCTTCCAGACGCACGGCGCTCAGGGGAATGGCCTCACCGGCCAACGCCGGCAATGAGGCGCCCTGTGCTGCGGCTTCGATCAAGGGCAAGGCGCCACGGACCGCAGCGCCGTTGAGGGCAAACACGGTCACGCTCTGGCCATCGTCCGACACCCGACCCACCCGCCGCTGACCTTCATGAACAAACGTCGCAATGCGCACACAGACTCCTTCGATGGAAAACCAAAAAATACCAATAAGTACCAGAAAGTGCCGATGTTAGACCAGGCCATCAGTTCCCCGCAGCGGGTTTTCACTGAGCGCCAAGGTATCGAAGCTTTCTCCGGCGATTGGTCTGCTTTGGTATATTTGCGGCCACCATGAGCATCTCGACCTCGCTGCGCGAAACCATCCTGACCCAGCTGCGGGACGGGCACTGGAAAGCCGGCGACCGCCTGCCCACAGAGCGCGAGCTGGCTGAGGGCTACCGGGTGAGCCGCACCACTGTGCGACGGGCGCTGGCCGACCTGAAGCAGCAAGGCCTGATCGAACAGACCGTGGGCAGCGGCACCTTCGTCGCGCAGCAGGCCACACCCAGCCTGGATCGCCAGATCCAGCAAGACTCGGCACAGCACACCAGCCCGGCCGAGCTCATGGAGGCGCGCCTGGCGCTGGAGCCCGCCATCATCGACCTGGTGGTGCGCAACGCCACCGCCGCCGACTTCACGCGCATGCTGGCTTGCTGCACCAGCGCCGAACGCGCGACCAGCCTCGAAGAATTCGAGCATTGGGACGGTGAACTGCACGAAGCCATTGCCGACGCCGCGCACAACAGCTTTGTGTCGAGCGTGTTCAAGCTCATGAAACAGGTGCGCGCCCAAGGCGACTGGGGCCAGCTGAAAAAGAAGAGCGTCACCCCCGAGCGGCGCCTGGCCTACCAGCGCGAACACCGCCAGCTGGTGGACGCCCTGCGCGACCGAGACGCCACCCGAGCCAAGGCCGGCACCCTCGACCATTTGCTG